>JAIXZQ010000358.1 GCA_027489475.1 Methylophilus sp. | reverse complement strand
GTTTATCGAGATCTTGCTGGCTTTGACTTTAGCCAAAGTTCGGTCAATGAAGTAATGATACGGGAGTTGCATCGATGCACGTTTATTAATGACTCGCATAACGTTGTGTTCGTGGGTGGCCCTGGGACTGGTAAAAGCCACCTAGCAACAGCTTTAGCTGTACAAGCGATAGAGCATCATCTCAAACGTGTAAGATGCTTCTCCACAGTTGAATTGGTCAATGCACTTGAAATTGAGAAGGCCAATGGTAAACATGGTCAGATTGCTAATCGTCTGCTCTATGCCGATTTAGTCATCTTAGATGAGTTAGGCTATCTACCTTTTAGCCAAATAGGCGGTTCATTACTATTTCATTTGATATCAAAGTTGTATGAGCGTACAAGTCTTATTATCACAACGAATCTTAGTTTTTCCGAGTGGGGGAAAGTTTTTGGGGATGAGAAGATGACAACGGCATTATTAGATCGATTAACGCATCGATGCCATATTGTTGAAACAGGAAATGATAGCTATCGATTTAAGCAGAGTGAATTACAACTAAAAGGGAGAAAGTAAAAGACAAGAATCTGAATCATTAATACAAACTAGTTATTATTTGAGAGTGGGTCAGATTTCAATGCAAATCGTGGGTCAGTTTTAAGTGCATATCTACATGTACGGGGCTTTGCGTATATTGCCGCTTTCGTCTTTGTGGGTTTTGGCTTTTAGGGTCACGTCAGAAAGTGCCATTAGGGGTATCTCTCTTTTCGATGTGTGTAGATACCCCATAAAATACCCCCAATAAATGGGGTATGTCAATAAATCGCATGATGCATTATGAGAGTGGGTGTAGAAGAAAAAACCCGCATTTAAGCGGGTTTTAGAGGTGTTTTGATACTTTTTGATTTTGGTGATTGGTGGAGCTGGGGGGAATCGAACCCCCGTCCGCAAGCCCTCCACAGACAGTTCTACATACTTAGCTGTGTTGTTTATGTTTAACTTGGCACCCACCAACGAGCAAGCAGATGACAAGCGAGTTGCCTTAGATTTAATGCCTTACCAAGCAGCCCGATAAAGCACGATCCTCTCTAAATGACGCTGCTGTCGGTTACCCGACCCGGCCGAGAGGCCGTCCGGTGCAGCGTCCGGCTGGATTAAGCAGCCAGAGCGTAAGTTTCGTCGTTTGCGACTATACTTTTTCAGATGGATTTACGAGGGAACCTGAATCCTCGGTATGCCCTGCACTGCTTTGCAACCCACGTCGAAACCGGGTCAGCCCCAATGCAACCTTTGATTATACGCGTATGCCATGTTTTAACCAAACCACAGGGATAAAGCGATAGGCCGTTTGGTCGCCATGTTACAATGCGGCCATGTTAAAAAAAATAGTCATCTTTGGCGTAGGGTTAATTGGCGGATCGGTTGCCTTGGCCCTCAAACAACAGCCACAGCCGCCACGCATTGTCGGCGTAGGACGCAATCAAGCGAGCCTGCAACAGGCTTTAGCGCTTGGGTTGATTGACCAAGCGGAAACTGATATCGAGCAAGCACTGACGGGTACAGACTTAATTTTAATCGCCACCCCTGTGGCACAAACCCCTGCTATTTTGCGCACCATTCGGCCTTATTTAAGTGCTGAGATGGTGATTACAGATGCTGGCAGTACTAAATCAGATGTCATGGCCTATGCCGAAGCTGAATTAGGTGCTCAGCTCTCGCAATTCATCGGGGGGCATCCGATTGCCGGGGCTGAAAAGAGTGGTCCTGCCGCGGCCATGCCGTCTTTGTATCATGGTAAAAATGTCATTTTGACGCCAGACCATCGCACTGCGCCTGAAGCGCTCAACAAGGTAACGCACTTGTGGCAACAGTGTGGCGCAGTGGTGAGTCAGATGACGCCGCAAGCCCATGATGAGGTGTTTGCCGCGGTCAGTCATTTACCGCATTTATTAGCATTTATTTTGGTGGATGACCTCGCCAAACGTGACAATGCCGAATGTTTGTTCAAGTTTGCGGCCAGTGGCTTTAGAGACTTTACCCGCATTGCAGGCAGTCATCCCGAAATGTGGCGAGATATTGCGCTGGCCAACCAAGCCGCGTTGTTACAGGAACTCAAACGTTATCAAACGGCGGTTTCTGAACTGACACATTTACTTGAAGCAGGCAATGGTGAGGCGCTGATGCGCGTGTTTACCCATGCCAGCGAGGCTCGAATAGCTTGGGGTGAAGCCAATCCCCAGCGCAAGCTGCAATAATTTTTCTCTTTTGGTGTTTGTTATGGAACAACTGCATTTACCTGCTTCTCGCCATGCGCAAGGCAGCGTCACCCTCCCCGGCTCAAAAAGCATTTCTAACCGTACCTTATTATTGGCTGCGTTGTCACAGGGCAACACCTTGATCCGTGATTTGCTGGCCTCGGATGATACCGCGCGTATGTTAGAGGCTTTGCAAGCCTTAGGCGTGTCGCTCAACCAAGTCGGGGCGCATGCCTGGCAGGTGACAGGCTGTGGAGGTCAGTTTCCACAGCAGCAAGCAGATTTGTTCTTGGGCAATGCAGGCACCGCTTTTCGTCCGCTAACTGCAGCATTGGCTTTTTCCAGCGGTGAGTTTCATTTGCATGGCGTGCCAAGAATGCATGAGCGCCCAATTGGCGACCTGGTCGATGCTTTACGCCAAGTGGGTGCGCAGATTCGTTATTTGGCACATGAGGGCTACCCTCCGCTGCAAATTTCGCCAGCACATGTAGACGTTTCACGTCCGATAAAGATACGCGGCGATGTCTCAAGTCAGTTTTTAACGGCTTTGCTCATGGCCTTGCCATTGTCAGGCCAAGCGGCTTGTATT
>JAIXZQ010000366.1 GCA_027489475.1 Methylophilus sp. | reverse complement strand
GCATAACATTACCAGTTATGTTTGGGGACAATAGCGGTTTGGAACCACCCCTTCCCATCTCGAACAGGGCCGTGAAACGAACTTGCGCCAATGATAGTGTACTCTTCGTATGCGAAAGTAGGTCATCCCCAAGCTCCCTATACCAAACCCTCGATGAACATTCATCGAGGGTTTTTTATTATGTGTTGCACTTAAGGCCGGCGTAGGTGGCATGCGCCTAAGAAACCATACAGAAGGCAGAAAAAGTAAAAAGGTAGATAAAAAAGGTAGAAAAAGAAAAAAACCCGGTGCAAGCACCGGGTTAAAAGTCTATTAAGAGTGACTCAAAATAGACTGCCATGAAATCGTGACAGCACGTCTAAACAGCAAACTAAGCTGCAGGCCTGTCTCAATACCACTCCATCTTAAAAAAACCATCCCTACATGTCATTGACCCATACGGGCTATCAAGGCAGTTTTGTGTAAGGTTTGATGGTGATGTATAAACCCTATAGCGTTGTGCGACGCGTCATTTAAGCTATGAATTTAAACGTAATTTTGATATAATTATTGTGTTAGATGGGCGTTTCGCCCATTTTTTGTTTTTGGGCGCAGTATCTTGTGATAAGGGGTCGCATGCAGAATTTGCATTCGGTAGTTGAGAAAACAGTCACGCAGCTTGGCTACGATTTGGTTGACTTTGAAACAGCCAATCGCGGTAAGTTGTTGCGGGTGTTTATCGATAAACTACATCCTAAAGATATTAAAGACAGCGTAACTATTGATGATTGCGTACTGGTGAGTAACCAATTGGGCAATGTGTTAACGGTTGAGTTGGATATCGATTATGACCGGCTTGAGGTGTCCTCCGCTGGTCTTGATCGAGTGTTGCGTAAAGAGGCTGATTTTGTGCGGTTTACTGGAGAGCGTGCCAATATTCGTTTGCGCGTGGGTATTCCAGATGATGGCCCCAAAGCCACTGCAACGACCTTGCCGCGTAAGACCTTTTTAGGGCAGTTAAAAGGGGTTGAGTCGGGTTTGGTATTGATTGAATGTGATGGCTGGACGTATCGCTTGTCGCTTGAGGCGATTGAAAAGGCTCGTTTGAGTCCGGTGTTTGATTAATTTTGAGTGAGCAATCCGTACGGTGCGTTGGAGATTACGATGAGTCGTGAATTATTATTGTTGGTTGATGCGTTAGCCCATGAAAAAAATGTAGATAAAGAAGTGATCTTTACTGCGTTGGAGCTCGCGTTAGCCTCTGCCACTAAAAAGAACCATGAAGAAGGTGCAGATATCCGCGTTGAGATTGATCGCGAAACCGGCGACTATAAAACGTTTAGACGCTGGCAATATGTCGAATATGACCTGTTAGAAAGCTCTGCCTATCAGTTTGATGAAGAGGATGCGCGGGCTGAAGGGCGTCAAATTGGCGACTATTACGAAGAGCCATTAGAGTCTATTTCTTTTGGTCGTATTGGCGCACAAGCCGCTAAACAAGTGATTTTGCAAAAAGTCCGTGAAGCCGAGCGCGAGCAAATGATTCAGGACTTTTTAGCCCGCGGTGAAAACTTAGTCACCGGCGTGATTAAACGCATGGAAAAAGGCAATGCGATTATCGAAGTGGGCCGCATTGAATGTCTGCTGCCGCGCGAAGCCATGATACAAAAAGAGAACCTGCGTGTAGGCGACAGAGTGCGTGCCTATCTCTCACGTGTAGACCGCGGTGGCCGTGGGCCACAACTGATTCTGTCTAGAGTCGCGCCTGATTTCTTGAAGCGACTGTTTGAGCTAGAGGTCCCAGAAATCGAAGAAGGTCTGCTGGAAATTCGTGCGGCAGCGCGGGATCCTGGATTACGTTCTAAAATTGCGGTTAAAACCAATGATCAGCGCCTAGATCCTGTGGGCACCTGCGTGGGCATGCGTGGATCACGTGTTCAGGCCGTGACCTCTGAATTGGGTGGTGAGCGTGTTGACATTGTGTTGTGGAGTATGGATCCAGCACAATTTGTAATCAACGCCTTGGCCCCTGCTGAAGTGTCATCTATTGTGGTGGATGAAGATGCGCACAGCATGGACGTCGTGGTGAGTGAAGAGCAGTTGGCGGTAGCCATTGGCCGCAACGGTCAAAACGTACGCTTGGCTTCAGAACTCACGGGTTGGACGCTCAATATTCTGACAGAAGAGGCCGCCGCGCAAAAAAGCCAGGATGAGTACGCAAAAATCAGTCGCTTGTTTATTGAAAAACTGGACGTTGACGAAGAAGTGGCGGATATTCTGGTTCAAGAGGGCTTTAGCACGCTGGAAGAAATTGCCTATGTGCCATTGGCCGAAATGGCAGAAATCGATGCGTTTGATGAGGACACTGTCAATGAATTGCGTGCCCGTGCCCGTGCAGCATTGCTGACGGAAGCCATCGCTAAAGAAGAAAAAGTCGAAGAAGATACCAATGATTTGATGACGCTGGAAGGCATGGACGCGGATACCGCCCATAAGCTGGCAGCCAGCGAAATTCATACCACAGAGGACCTGGCTGAACTGGCAGTTGATGAACTGGTAGAACTGACAGGCATTGATGAAGAACGCGCGAAATCGTTAATTATGACCGCTCGCGCACCTTGGTTTAAATAACCATACTGATACATCGCATATGCATCGCATGCATCAGGCACACAAGTAAATACACTGGAGCAGTACATGGCACTTTCAACCGTCGCACAATTTGCCGCAGAATTGGGTCTTCCAACCACTCTGCTCATTGAGCAACTCAAGAGCGCAGGCGTGCATAAAACGTCTGTTGATGAGTTTCTGGAAGAAGGTGACAAAGCGGCGCTATTGGACTATTTGCGTAAAGAACATGGGGCATCAACTGCACCCAAAAGCAAAATTACGCTGACGCGTAAGCAAAATACTGAGATTAAAAAACTCGATAGCACGGGTAAAGCCCGTACCATTCAAGTCGAGGTGCGTAAAAAACGCGTACTAGAGCGCGCAGAAGTAGAGTTTGAGCCCGCGACTGAGCCAGCCGTGTTGGTTGAGCCAGAAGCAGCGCCGGTCGTACCAGAGCCCGAAGAAATCGTTGTCGCGCCGATTGTCGTTGAGCCGGAAGTCATCGCTGAACCTGAGGTTGAGCTTGCCCAAGAAGAGGTTGCAATCCCTGAGGCTACTCCTGCGGCAGTGACCCCTGCACCCGTCAAAAAAGGCGTGGTGTTATCGGCACAAGAAATCGCTTTGCGCGAACAAGAAGCTTCACGGGCAGCCAAATTGGCTGCTTTGCAGGCTGAAGATATTCAGCGTAAGCAAGCGCTGACCCTGCGTCGTGCAGAAGAAGAGGCGAAGCGTCAAGCCGAAGCCGAAGCGGCAAAAAATAAACCGGCGGCAAGCAAGTTGTCTGAGGGGACATTACACAAGCCTGCGCTCAAGCCGACCGACAAACCCGAAAACAAAGATAAAAAAGCCAAGACTGATAACCGCGATTGGAACGATAACGAGAACAAAAAACGCGGTATCAAAACCCGTGGTGATGCCAGTGGTGCTAACCAAGGCTGGCGATCGCCCAAAGGCAAACATCACAAAGCAAATAAAGATGATCAACATGCCTTTAATGCACCTACTGAGCCTATGATTAAAGAGGTGATGGTGCCTGAAACCATCTCGGTGGCTGACTTGGCTCACAAAATGTCGGTTAAAGCCGCTGAAGTGATTAAAGCCTTGATGAAAATGGGCATGATGGTCACCATTAACCAAGTATTGGACCAAGATACTGCCATTATTGTGGTGGAAGAAATGGGCCACAAAGCACAAGCGGCGGCAGCCAACGACCCCGAGAGCTTCTTGGAAGAAGAAGAAGGCGTTGAAGCCGTGTTAGAAGCTAGACCGCCGGTGGTAACGGTCATGGGTCACGTTGACCACGGTAAAACCTCACTGTTGGACTATATTCGTCGTAGCCGAGTGGCTTCAGGCGAAGCCGGTGGCATTACGCAGCATATTGGCGCGTACCACGTTGAAACACCGCGCGGTATGGTGACCTTCTTAGATACCCCGGGTCACGAGGCCTTTACTGCCATGCGTGCACGCGGTGCCAAAGCCACGGATATTGTGATTTTGGTGGTTTCTGCCGACGACGGCGTGATGCCGCAAACCATAGAAGCGATTCACCACGCCAAGGCCGGTAATGTGCCTATCGTGGTGGCCATTAACAAGATTGATAAGCCTGAAGCACAGCCAGAACGCGTGAAAAGTGAACTGGTCTCGCACGAAGTGGTGCCTGAAGAATATGGCGGCGAAACCATGTTCCGCGAAGTCTCAGCTAAAACAGGCAAGGGCATTGATGAGTTATTAGAAGCCGTATTGCTGCAAGCTGAAGTGCTGGAGCTCAAAGCCCCTGTCAACACGCCAGCCAAAGGCTTGGTGATTGAAGGCCGCTTGGATAAAGGCCGTGGCCCGGTGTCTACCGTGTTGGTACAGTCAGGCATCCTGCGTCGTGGCGACATGCTGCTGGCTGGCACAGCTTATGGTCGTGTGCGCGCCATGTTGGATGAGAATGGGGACGATATCAAAGAAGCCGGACCTTCAATCCCGGTTGAAGTCTTGGGTCTGTCGGATGTGCCTAGTGCGGGTGAAGAAACCATAGTCCTCAATGATGAGCGCAAAGCGCGCGAGATTGCATTGTTCCGTCAGGGCAAGTTCCGTGATGTGAAGCTGGCAAAACAGCAAGCGGCTAAACTGGAAAACATGTTTGAGCAAATGGCCGAAGGTGAAGTCCAGACCTTGAACCTGATTATCAAATCAGATGTACAAGGTTCTTACGAAGCGCTGGCAACCAGCTTGCAAAAACTGTCGACCACCGAAGTGCGTGTGAATATTATTCATACCGGCGTCGGTGCCATCAGTGAATCTGACGTTAACCTGGCCGCAGCATCAAGCGCGGTGTTGATTGGCTTTAACGTGCGTGCCGATGCCGGTGCGCGAAAACTGGTCGAAAATCTGGATGTAGATTTGCGCTACTACAACATCATCTACGAAGCGGTTGATGAGATTAAAGCCGCGTTGGGTGGCATGCTGGCGCCAGAACAAAAAGAACAGATGATTGGCACAGTGGAAATTCGCGAAGTGTTCAAGATTTCCAAGGTCGGTTCGATTGCCGGTTGTTATGTGCAAGACGGCATGGTCAAACGCAATGCCAAAGTGCGCTTGCTGCGTAACAACGTCATTATCCATACCGGTGAGTTGGATTCGCTTAAACGCTTTAAAGACGACGTTAAAGAAGTCAAAAACAACTTTGAATGCGGTCTGTCACTCAAGAATTACAATGATATTGAAGTCGGCGATATTCTCGAGGTGTACGAAGTGGTCGAAGTGGCGCGTACGCTGTAATTCTGGCGTGCAACCACGATTGATGACCGGCTGGATAATCTATGGCTAAAGCATTTAACCGTAATGACCGCGTATCTGAACAAATGCGCCGCGAATTGGCAGACCTCTTGATGTTCGAGGTTAAAGATCCGCGTGTGCATATGGTCACCCTGACCGATGTAGAGGTGGCTGGGGATATGGCGCATGCCAAAGTGTTCTACACTGCACCCAAGCCTAGTAAAGGGCTGCAGGCTGGCTTAGATCAGGCGGCTGGCTTTTTGCGCAGTCAATTGGGTAAGCGGATGTTATTGCGCACCATGCCGCAGTTGCATTTTGTCTATGACGCATCGATAGACCGTGGCATGCACATGGACAAGCTGATCAACGACGCGGTGTCCGACCTGCCTCCACAAGACTGATTCCACATGCAGGTCAAGCGTATCAAGCGCGTCGTCAACGGCGTGTTATTGCTCGACAAACCTTATGGGTTTTCCTCTAACCAAGCCCTGCAAAAAGTGAAATGGTTATACCAAGCACAAAAAGCGGGGCATACCGGCACCCTTGATCCGCTGGCCACCGGGGTGCTACCTCTGTGTTTTGGCGAAGCCACCAAGTTTGCCCAACGCCTGACTGACGAAAATAAAACCTATCAAGCCACACTCAAGTTTGGTGTCACCACCACCACCGGCGATAAAGAAGGCGATATTGTCTCGGTGGTGCAAGGGCAGGTGACCGCCGCGCAAATTGCCGCTGTCTTACCGTCGTTTATGGGGCGTATCACGCAAGTGCCACCCATGTATTCTGCGCTTAAGGTGAATGGCAAGCCGTTGTATGAATACGCGCGTGAAGGTCAGGCTTTAGCGCGTCAACCCAGAGAAGTGACTATTTATGCATTGGCACTCCTCCGCTGCGCAGACAATGAGGCCGACATTGCTGTGACTTGCAGCAAAGGCACCTATATCCGTACGCTAGCCGAAGATATTGGCGCACAGTGCGGCTTGGGGGCGCATTTGACTGCACTGCGCCGCACTGCAACAGCCTCTTATCAGATTGCCGATACGGTGACGCTGGATCAATTGTTAGACATGACCCCAGACGCACGTGAGGCATTGTTACTGCCTGTGGAGAGTGCTTTACAAAGCCTCCCGCGCTTGGTGCTGCATGACGATGCGGCATTTTATTTCAAACAAGGCAATCCGGTCTGGTTATCCGGGAGCATCCCCACTGGCGAATTACGTATTTATACAGAACAAGGCCAGTTTTTAGGGCTGGGCGAACAACAGCGGGATG
>JAIXZQ010000105.1 GCA_027489475.1 Methylophilus sp. | reverse complement strand
TGCATGGACAGTCAATGGCCACAGTGCCTTGTTGAATCAGATCTACACGGCCTCTAGTTTGCAACACGCGCGCTGCTTACATCGAGATGGGCAGATATTAACGCAAATCCCCATGTTAACGGAGTCACCGGTCTATTTGCTGTGGTCTAGCCCTGAACAGGCGCAGTTAATGTCGCCGCAACCTCGCTTAAGTGGGACAATTATTCATGCGCATCTGACAGGTATGCAGTATTTCCCAATCAATGAAGGTCCTTGGCGCGGCATGCTATTGGCTGCCAATGCAGATCAGGCGCAGCAACGCTGGCAGGCATGGCATCCTGACCGTCTGGCTGTACCCGAAAAACAAAAGGCGCTTCGCCATGCGCGCAATGCCATCTGGTCGCTAGACGATCCGTGTGATGTTTCGCAACCAGTCACTGTTAAAAAGCCAATCAGGATGTATTGGCATAAGCTCTGGCTGGATAGACAAAAACCCAGCAAGGCAAAACGTAGCTGGAATGGTGCCATGGAATTGCTCAGACGAGGTGTCGGTACGGCCATGCCGCTGGCTTTTATCGAGCACAGCGAAGATCCAACCTTGCGACAAAATTTGTTTATCTCAGCGTACGTCCCGCATGCTTTTCCAATTTCAAAAGCGTTTGCTGCGTTTAAGCAGGGGCAGACACAGTTTGAAGAGGTGAACGACGTGGATTTGTATCAGGCATTTGCGCGTTTTACCTTACATATGCACAACAGCGGGATTTATTTTAGAGATTTTTCGGGCGGCAATATTTTGGTGCAAACCCACCATCAGCGCCTAGAATTCGTACTGATTGATACCGCTAGACTGCATGCGACCGCCACTGCGACAGTGTTAAAACATCGTTTGGCTGACCTGACACGTGCTTTACACAAACTGCACTGGGCAGGGCGAAGACAAGTATTACAGCGTTATCTTGGCATGACGGGGCGGCGTTTGAATTGGCGTTCGCAACTACCGTTTTACCTCTATGACGCAAAAGTGGCATGCAAGCGTACCTTTGGTCGTAAAGGGCTTCGCAAGGCTTTGCGCTGGGTCAAGTCTTGGCTGGATTAGTGGACAGTCTTGTCTACACTCATGAAAATCATGAACGCATGTTGCGTAGATTATTCACGACAGGGGCAGGGACGCGCACTACACTAGCAACACGTTGAAAGCACACGCTCAGACGAATTTAGGAAAAAGGAGAAATGACTATGTGGACTAAACCAGCTGCTACCGAAATGCGTTTCGGCTTCGAAGTTACTATGTACGTTATGAACAAATAATTTGTTCTTTACGACATGAACGGGCGCTTAGGCGCCCGTTTTTCATTTGCGGCATGCCTTTTCTCCATTCACCGCGTGCAAGGGGATTAAACTTTTCACCGCTGACCGTGCTCCAAACCGCACACTTTAGAAAGAGCTTAACCATGTCTTTATTCACCGTATTGTCTCGCTTGCGTTTGTTAAGCATGGCTTTGGTCAGCGCACCCGTTTGGGCGTGCCCAACCACGCAGGACTTATCTACGCTGTCGCAACATGAGATGCAATATATGTTGCAACGGATTCCACCCGCGTTTGCCGATGCGGTTACGGATCAACAAGTCAAAGGCGTGATGTCGCTAGAGCCAGCCGCCGATTGTCGAGTGCGCTGGCAAGTCAGTTTGCCAGCCGCTGATTTGGCCGAAGCACAAGCGGTGTTGCAGGCAGACCCTGCCAAGCAGATTATGTTGTCGGCCCAAGGCTATCAGATTCCCGAAACGACGACGGTAGAAGCAAGCTTTAGCGTAGACCCCGCCAGTTTAAAACCGCTACACAAAGAAACACTGCAAACGGCAGCCTTGGGTAAGATGCGTGCCAGCATAGAACTGATGTATGCCATGCTTACGCAAGCCAGAGCCAATCAACAGACCACAGGGCAAGCATGGAGCGAAAAAGACCTGCAATCGGTGCAGGACTACTGTCAGCAACGCTATCAGGCAGACGCAGTGAAAACAGCTTGCGGCTGTTATGCGCAAGGGTTGTCGGCACAATATGCGGTGCGTCAGGTGATGTATAACCAGTATCTTGCGAGCAACCCGTATGCGTTTGCCAGTGGTAATGGCGGTGCTTACAAACAATTGGAAAAATCGTTGCAAAAAAGTTGTGGCCTGACAGCCATTAAATAAGCAGAGGTGAGCGGGAACTACGACGGGCATGCGGTGCACTGTGCGCTGCCATGCCTAGCAACGCTTGCAACAAATCCATGCAATGCAGCTGCGTGTCAGGCAATGCCCACACGCTTAGCCGCGAGGCGATTAAACCAGACGGGTACTAATAACTGATTTGGCCAGACACATACCAGCCGGTTTGGTCGCGCTTATCTGCAATCGTGCCTAAATCGACATAGGCCGCTGTGACCGCCACATTGCGCATCGGAAACCAAGTGGTAAACACACTGGTGGCGCGATTCTCTTTAAAGATAGATAAATTATCTGGTTTGTCGCGATATTCCGTGCCAATCAGCCAACGGTCCGTCAGCATGATGGCCGCAGACACCGCAGGCAAAATCCGATAACGGTCTTCGCGGTCACCGCCAAATCCCAAAATACCAAACTGGTTGGCTTTGGTCATATGCAGGTTTGCGTTAATCAGCAGGTTATAGCCATTGACTGCGCCTAAAAACAGTTTGCTAGTGGCCAGATAGTAATCCACCCCACTGCGGTGTTTCGCCCCCAATAACTTGGGCACAAAGGCATAGTCTTCGTTGTATTTGTATTGAGCACCCACGGCAATTTGCGGCAACCAACTGTCTTGGTCATACACGGCATCGCCCACCAAGCGCAGTTTAACGCCCAATGTATTTAAGCGAATGTGCTCACCAGGCACGGTATCCCCCAGACCAAAGCGCGCTTGACTGGCGCTGACCTCAAGCCGGTTCATCACGCCAATGGCGACACCCGTGGTATTCAGGGTAAAGTCGTCCTTGGTTTCTGCATGGCTATAAAACACGGAGCCACCCACTTGTTTATCGGTGCCATAGCCGCTTATCACTGCCCAAGGCATCAAGCCGCCCCCGGCTGCACCTTCAATCTGCGTCACGCCACCGGTGGCCAGCAAGCGGTCACCCGCCTGGCAGTGCAGGCTGAATATTAAACCCACCGCAGCAAGCAGATACGCAACATTAAACTGACTGCGCACTTTTAAAACAAACTTCCCTTGGTTGAGCAACTGACGCATGAAAAATCCTTTGACAAATGCAGACTATGACTGATGCTGTGCATCTTAATGGCTGCTTACGATAATGAATTTCGCGAACAGCTTGAATATTGTCACCTTATTTCATTGATTCAAAATGAATTGTGCGCGTAGTATGCGATGATAGCTATTCAGATGGAGAATTGCATGCGCACGTTGATGATAATTGGAGTACTGATGTCTTGCGTGGCCTGTGCCACGCCCTCCACACCCAAATCAGCCCATGGTGAGCCTAGCCTATACCAGCGTATCGGCGGTGAGGCAGTCTTAAAGACAGTGGTGAACGAAACCTTGGATGAAGTGAGTCAAGACCCGCGTACCAAGCGTTCGTTTGAAGGTGTAAAGATGTCTACGCTGAAACAAAGCCTGACCAATTTTTTGTGCCTAAAAACGGGCGGTGAATGTGAGTACGAAGGCGAGACCATGAAGAAATCGCATGCCGACTCGCACATTACCACTGCCGAGTTTGAAATCCTAGTGGATGTGCTACGTCAGCGATTAGATGCTAACGGCGTGGGAACCAAAGAGAAGAATCAGCTTCTGAGAATATTGGCACCAATGAAGTCGGATGTGGTTACTAATTAACAACGCTTATTAAGGAGCGCGCTTTTTGAATACCTTTGTTACGCCCATCCGGTTTGTGCCCATCCTTTTGCTCGGTGTGTTGCTGAGTTATGCGCAGGCCGCAGAGCTCACTCTGTCCGTGACAGACAATGCAGGCAAACCGCTCGCAGATGCGGTGGTGGTGTTTGATGATGGCAAAGCCCCCTCGGCACCGGTCAATCCAGGCAAAATCGTGCAAAAAAACCGCATGTTCAATCCCAAAGTGACGGTAGTGCAAACCGGCACGCGTATCGCTTTTCCCAATGAAGACTCGGTGAGACACCATGTGTATTCGTTTTCACCCGCCAAAAAGTTTGAGCTCAAATTGTACTCAGGGGTGCCTACCGAACCGGTGTTATTTGATCAGGCTGGGGTAGTGACCTTGGGATGTAATATTCATGATTCTATGTTAGGGTACATCTATGTCGTCGATACGCCCTATTTTGTTAAAACGGATGATAAAGGTAAGGCCAGCCTGAAACTGGCAGACGGACAATACAGCTATCAAGCATGGGCACCCGGCCAAGCCAAGCCTGGCGCAGAACAAAAACTAAAAATAGAAGGCGCAACCGAGCTTCGTATCGTGTTGCAACCATAAAACGTCTGCATGATTAAATTTAAACACATTCGCTCGCGCATCGCCTTCACTCTGCTCACCGTTGTGGTGGGCATACAACTGGCCGCGCTGATTCCACTCAAATATGCGTTGTTTAAGCATGCCAATCAATTGGCGCAAGAGCAGATTGATGTGGGCGAACGTGTGTTCGTTAATCTGTTGCAACTCAATACGCAAAACCTAAAACAAGCCACCCAAGTATTGGCCGCCGACTTTGGCTTTCGCGAGGCGGTGGCCACCAATGATGCCGAAACCATAGAGTCTGCGCTCGAGAACTACCAAGGCCGTATTCACGCGCAAATTGCATTTTTTATCAGTCAAGATGAAAACCTAGTGATAGGCACGGCGGGCAATGAACGTGCCATGGATGATTCATCGGGGCGCCAGCTGGATCACCAGTTGAATGTGCAGTCGCTCAAAAGCTTAGAGAGCGGCAAACTCAAATTTGAAATCATTGCTGGCAAACCCTATCAACTGATTACCGTGCCGGTGAAAGCGCCAGATACCATAGGTTGGATTGTCATGGGTTTTGCCGTGGATGGTCGTTTGGCGCAACAAATCAAGCAACTGACCCACCTCGATGTCGCTTTTGTACAAAAATTGCCCAAGCAAGATTGGCAGTTGGTGAGCGGCACGGCTGCGCCTGCCATCAGTAATCTCTTGGTGAAGAATGTGGCGCAAATTACGCAAAAGCGGCTCAGTTTGCAGCAAGTTGAGCTCAATGAGCAGCACTATCACATCAAGCTGCGTTCTTTGCTTGAGACACCTGACAGCGTATTGATGGTGGTGCTTCAAGGTTCTGTAGAGCCGTTTATTCAAGATTTGGATATGCTGTTTAAAAGCATGATCATCCTAACGCTGATAGGGGTATGCATACTTGCCAGCTTAATTTGGGTGGTGTCGCGCAAAACCACCGAGCCGTTGGCCGAGCTGGTAAAAAATGCCGACAACATTGCCATGGGCGATTATGCCAACCAGATTCAAGTCAATAGCGAAGACGAGGTGGGCCTGTTGGCTAACGCGCTTAATAGCATGCGTGAGGCCATTTTGCAGCGCAGTTTGCGCATCCAACGGCTGGCGTTTAATGATGAGCTGACAGGCTTGTCTAACCGTTTGGCATTTACACAAGCGGTGCATCAAGCCATGCAGTCGCATGCCCTGCAGCAACATAAACTGGCCGTGCTGGTCATTAACATTCATCGCTTCAAGCCGATTAATCAGTCCTTAGGGCGTGATTTTGGCGATGATTTGTTGCGGCATGTGGGACAGGTGCTTAAACAGCCATTAACCTCTAGCCACGATAAAGTCGCGCGCTTGGACGCCGACGAATTTGCCGTGTTGCTGCAACACGCTGACCAAGCGGTCGCCACCCGTTATGCCGATGCGCTACAACATGTGTTTGAACAGCCGGTGACCGTGCAAGGGCAGGCGATTGATGTACGTGTCGGGATTGGCATCGCCGTCTATCCTGAGCATGGCAGCAATGAAGAGGCCTTGCTCAACCATGCCGAAACAGCATTGCAAGAATCCAAGCAGCGCAAAGTGCCTTGGATTGTCTACAACACCGCGCTTGAAATTGACCAGTCAGAAACCCTGACTTTAATCTCTGACCTGAAACTCGCGATTCAGCAAAATCACTTGTTGCTCTACATCCAACCTAAAATCAATGTAAAAACCCGCCGCGCAGTGGGCGGCGAAGCGCTGATACGCTGGGTACACCCTGAGCGCGGCATGATTTTCCCAGACCAGTTTATTCCGTTTGCCGAACAGACCGGCATCATCAGCGAGCTGACTTTTTGGATGCTGGAACGTGCCTGTCAAGTGCTTGCCGAGATGCGTAAACAAGGCTTGCAGATGACCTTGGCGGTGAATTTATCAGCGCGTGATTTGAACAATATGCAATTACCTGAGCATATCGCGCAATTGTTGGCTAACCATGGTTTAGACGCCAAGTCGCTCAAGCTAGAAATTACCGAAAGCAGCTTGATGCAAGACCCCGAACGCGCCGAGCTGGTGCTAAGAAAACTGTCGGCCATGGGGCTGTATTTGGCGATTGATGATTTTGGTACGGGCTACTCTTCATTGGCCTATCTACGTCAACTGCCTGTCCGCGAGCTCAAAATCGACCGTTCATTCGTGATGTTTATGGACAAAAATGCCAGTGATGCCAGCATTGTAAAATCGACCATAGACTTGGCGCACAACTTAGGCCTCAGTGTGGTGGCCGAGGGCATAGA
>JAIXZQ010000353.1 GCA_027489475.1 Methylophilus sp. | reverse complement strand
GATGCTTTGGCACGGATGGAGATCATGGTAGGCATGGCTGGTGCAAACTTGTCCTTGATGGCTACCTGACAGCAAATCGCAGCGACTATCAACGTCATTTTTCAACTGTCTCGCTTGATAGGCAGTAGCCGTAAGGTGATTAATATCCAAAAAATCTCAGGTACATAAGTTAAAAGTATGACCATGCAACAGTTGTATGGCTTTAAACAAATAGATATTGACGAGATAGGCAAATTCAAAGGCTATTTTATGCCACTGGCGTTGTGCCCACTTTTATGCAACATCTTAAGGCCTACGGTGCGACCATCTCCAAGTCGGATTTTGACCTGGCGGTCTGCCACGAGGTTTAAGCCATGCAAATAAGTACCCAGTAAGTTTTGTTTTCCGTGTTGGTCTTTTTCGCTTACTTTTTTGATTGTTTGAACCAGGCATTTTCTGTGGAAAGAAAACTGTTCAGAAGCTAAAAAACTGAAAAAAACCTGTCTTTAAATAAAGGTTTTTTTACGTGATTCACTTGATTAATCGCCAGACACCGACGGAATCTTATGAATACTTAAGTCTGCGCCGTCAAACTCAGCTTCTGCATCTAATCTCAAGCCCACCAGTTTTTTCAACAGGCCATAGACCAAAACGCCACCAACCACCGCAATCACCACGCCTGTCAAAGTGCCTATGATCTGGCTGACAAGACTGACGCCGCCCATACCACCTAATTTCGTAGCCCCAAATAAGCCAGCAGCAATGCCACCCCAGACGCCGCAAAGACCATGTAACGGCCATACGCCCAATACATCATCAATTTTTAGGCGGTTTTGCGTGAGGGTAAATGCCCAAACAAATAACGCACCTGCAACCACGCCGGTGGCTAAAGCGCCGAGTGGGTGCATGATGTCGGAGCCGGCACACACAGCGACTAAGCCTGCCAATGGGCCGTTATGCACAAAGCCAGGGTCATTTTTACCCAGCACTAACGCAGACAAAGTCCCCCCGACCAGCGCCATCAGCGAGTTGACCGCGACTAAGCCAGAAATATTTTGCATGGACTGTGCAGACATGACGTTAAAGCCAAACCAACCAACGGTGAGTATCCATGCCCCCAGCGCAAGAAACGGGATATTTGAAGGGGGATAAGCAAGCAAGCGGCCGTCTTTGCTATAGCGGCCATTACGTGCACCGAGCAGAATTACTGCCGCTAAGGCAATCCAGCCGCCCATGGCATGCACAACCACTGAACCTGCAAAGTCATGAAAGCTAGCGCCAAAACTGGCTTTTAGCCACTCTTGTAGACCAAAATGGTTGTTCCAAGCAATGCCTTCAAAAAAGGGATAAATAAAACCAACCACCAAAAAGGTGGCCGCTAGTTGCGGGTTAAATTTTGCGCGCTCAGCAATCCCGCCGGAGATAATGGCGGGGATAGCGGCAGCAAAGGTGAGTAAGAAGAAGAATTTAACTAAATCGTAACCACTTTTAGCAGCAAGCACTTCTGCGCCAGTAAAAAAGTGGACGCCGTAAGCAATGCCGTAGCCGATGAAAAAATAGGCAATGGTGGAGACACCAAAATCCACCATGATTTTAACCAAGGCATTGACTTGGTTTTTTTGACGCACGGTGCCTACCTCTAAAAAGGCAAAGCCTGCATGCATGGCCAACACCATGATGGCCCCCAGCAATACAAATAAGACGTCATTTGCTGACACTAATGCTTCCATTTCGCTCTCCGAACTGATTAAACAGAATGACATGTATTTTCATGTCTTTTGATATCGCATTGCAGGCGCACCTGCGAATTCGCAATGTATAAGCAAATTTTAGACCATTTTTAACTCATTGATTTTTAGTGCTTTTTTAAAACTGGCATCGCATAGGTGCACCATCATTTTACAGCCGTTAGTGCATTGCACAATTTTAGTGCACTTTTAGCGGGCATGATGACAGACGCATGTGGATGCTTCATTTAGAGAATCTCTGGCGGTTGTAGCTGTTGTAGCATTTCAGCGGCATCAGGGTGCGCGGACCAAAAATAATAAAACTCGCGCACCGCATTAATAAAAAGATGACGGGTATTTTTTAAGGTAAACAATGGCAAGGTGGCATCTGCGGTGATGCGGTAAGCGTTCTTTTCAGTCATGGGCGCCTCGCGCATACGCAACAGCATCAGCTTTGCCATGCGGGTACGCAGCTCGATATCCATCTCTTGTTTGTGCTGCATGGCTTTGAGTGCTTTTACATAGCCATTGAGCGCCCACAATTCAGAGGTTTCAAACTTTTCGGATTGTAGGGCTGGCCAAACCGACTGCAAGTCAATCACCGCGGGCTGCCAACTGATGGGATGCAGTTCAAAACCGACGGTTTCTGCATATTGCATGACAGCTTTGACATCGCCACGCCAAAACGGATAAAACTCACGAATGATGGTCAAGAGTTCAGGCCAGCGTTGTGCAGGTTTGTCTGCCAGACAATCGTCAACCGCTTTGCGATAGACCGTACTCTGATTGTCTTGATTGGCCAGTAATGGACAAAGCTCTGACAACAAGGCATCGCGTTCTGCCATGATGGCAGGGTCAGCGCCCTTACTCTGTAATAACTTATAATAAGCTTGTATGGCCTCGGCTTCGCGCGGCGTACTGATAACGGGTTGTACCATGGTCAAATTGAGGCCCATAAACGCTACGACGTTTCATGTAGATGCAGAAGCGTTTTCGCATCCTGCATCTTGCCAGCGTAACAACGATTGAAAAGGATTTTTCTTGAAACTGCACATGAATCATACACCCATTTATGACCATCACTGGCCGGAGAACAAGCATGGCTGAATGGGCTTTATTAGCGATTTTAATTGCGGGCGCTTGGTTTTGGCTGGATACCGTGAGCAAACGCGAAGTTGCGCTGACCATAGGCCGACAATTGGCTGAGCGTTGTCATCTACAATTTTTAGATGAGTCCGTGGCCTGTGCGCGCATCGGCTTTGCAAGGGATGGCAATGGTCGCATGCAGCTGTTGCGTACCTATACCTTTGATGTGTCTAGCCAAGGGGTTGAACGCATGGCCTGCCATTTGCAACTGCGTGGCAGCCAATTAATCGCTTGGCATATTCCTCCTTACGCCGTTCAATAATACCTATGGTGGTTGGACGCTTTGCCCCCTCGCCTACCGGACCCTTGCATCTGGGGTCATTGGTTGCCGCGATGGCCAGTTACTGCGATGCAAAAAGCCGCGATGGGGCATGGTTGGTGCGGATTGAGGATGTAGATACCACACGCTGCCATGCCAGTCTTACGCGCGATATTTTACAGACCTTGCAACGCTATCAACTGTCATGGGATGGTGAGGTGGTGATACAAAGTCAACGCACAGCTTCATACGAAGCTGCACTTTCGCAACTTAAGGCGCTTGATCTCGCCTACCCCTGCACCTGCTCACGCAAAGAAATTGCTGATACGAGTACGCGACAAGGCATTGAAGGGCACATTTATCCAGGCACCTGCTTACATCACCCCCTCAAGCCTGACACACCAGTGGCTTGGCGCTTTAAATCGCCTGCACAAATGATGGCATTTGAAGATCGCATTGTTGGCTTACAACAGCACCAAATGGCCCAAGAAATTGGCGATTTTGTGATTAAACGCGCGGACGGATTATTCAGTTATCAACTCGCGGTGGTGGTGGATGATGCTTTGCAAGGGGTGACCGATGTGGTGCGTGGCGCAGATTTGCTCAACTCCACCACACGCCAATGCTGTTTACAGCAAGCGCTGGGTTACCCAACGCCCCGCTATGCCCATGTGCCGTTGGTGTTAAACGTCGACGGCCAAAAACTCAGTAAACAAACCCTGGCAGCCGCCTTACCAACAGACAATCTATTAGCTACGCTCACCCATGCGGCGAGTTTTCTCCCCTTCTTTTCAGCGTCCGTGCCGCAGTTCACGGATGTCCCCAGCTTTTGGCGCTGGGCCATCGACCACTGGCAATTAGCGTAATCAGGTTTGGTCAGCGCAACCTACCTATCTTTCGCAGCCCTCGTGATTATGGCCGCCTGACTGTCATCGACTGCTCTTAATAATAGTGCACAAGGGCTGTTCATGCAGCGCCAAACTAGATGTATAGAAAAATATTTAACCAAAAACTAATCTGCGCCCAATTTTGTTATTGATAATTATTATCATTTAGTTTACCATTGCATCAACTTTGATACAGAGTGATTTAATCCTTATGAAACCCGTTTTAAAACCCCGTCCGTTATGGTTGTCTATTGGTTTTTTTGTTGGCACCGCCGTCCTTTCCGTTTCTACCTCATTGGCCGCCGACAATGATTCGGTTGAACTGCAAGAAGTCAATGTCACCGCCAAAAAAGCCAGCGATACCAAACCTGTGAAAGGCTATCAAGCTACACGCTCCACCAGCGCAACCCGCACCGATACCGAGTTGGTCAATGTGCCGCAAGCCATTACCGTCATCACGCGTGAGTTTATGCAAGACCAATCCATGCAAAGTATTGCTGATGCCGTACGTTATGTGCCAGGGGTACAAGCGGCACAAGGCGAAGGCAACCGCGACCAATTGGTGTTGCGTGGCAACCAGACCACAGGCGACCTGTTTGTCGATGGCTTGCGCGATGACATTCAAACCTATCGTGATTTGTATAACACTGACCGCATTGAAGTGCTCAAAGGGCCGAATGGCATGATTTTTGGCCGTGGTGGCGCGGGTGGCGTGGTAAACCGCGTCAGCAAAAAAGCTGGTTGGGATCCGGTCAAAGACCTGAGTGTAAGCTACGGTAGTTTTGACCACCGCCGAGTGATGGCCGATTACGGCGAAGGACTTTCAGACGAGGTGGCGTTCCGCGTCAATACTGTCTATGAAAACTCTAACTCTTATCGTGACGGCGTTAACCTCGAACGCTATGGCGTCACGCCTACGTTCACCATCAGACCGGGCGATAAAACCGAGATTGTGCTCAGTGCAGAATACTTTAAAGACAAGCGTGTCGCAGACCGTGGCGTACCTTCAGTCAACGGCGCAGGCAATAGCCGCTTGAACAATCGTCCTTACAACATCGGCAACTACGACCAGTTTTTTGGCAATGCTCGCCAAAGCCCCACCGAGACAGAAACCGTGGCGTTTAACAGTATCATCAGCCATGTATTTGATAATGGGGTACAGGTTAAAAACAGTACGCGGCTGGCGTTTTATGACAAATACTATCAAAACGTGTTTGCCAATAGCTCAGTACGCAATAATGGGACGTTTGACCTCGGCGCGTATCGTGATGAAACCAAACGCGAAAACCTGATCAATCAAACCGATGTGTCATGGAGCGCCATGACCGGTAGCATAGAACACAAGTTGTTAACTGGCCTAGAGATTAACCTTCAGGACACCCAGAACAACCGTACGACGCCTGACCCGTCCACCGGCAACGATGGGACTTTTTTACTAAACGTCTCAGCCAGCGACCCATTTGGCACGCCAAGCAATTTTAACAAGCTGTTAAGAAAACAGCAGAGCGATTTCACGGTGATGGGGACCTATCT
>JAIXZQ010000083.1 GCA_027489475.1 Methylophilus sp. | reverse complement strand
AGTGACTTGCGCCTCCAAACTGGGTGATTGTCGGCGCAAAAAGCGCTCGCCCACATCGCCCAACTGCTCGGCATGTGTGCGTGAGCAATGTTTGAGTATACCCTCACGCACTTCAAAGGTCAGGTTGAGCCCATCAAAACTGGCGTAACGTTTTTCCAGCCAGTCAACCACCCGCAGCGACTGCAAATTATGCTCAAAGCCACCATAGGTTTTCATACAATGATTGAGGGCATCTTGTCCGGCATGCCCAAACGGGGTATGACCAAGATCATGCGCCAAGGCAATGGCCTCGGCCAAATCTTCATGCAAGCCTAGGGTTCGCGCGATGCCACGGGTCAGCTGTGCGACCTCAATACTGTGGGTCAAGCGGGTACGAAACAGGTCGCCTTCATGGTTTACAAACACTTGTGTTTTGTATTCGAGACGGCGAAACGCGGTGGAGTGAATAATGCGGTCGCGGTCGCGCTGAAACACATTGCGCGTCGGGGATTCTTGCTCGATGACCTTGCGGCCACGGGTCTGATCAGGGTGTGCAGCATAGGGGGCCAAAGTCATACGCAGGGCTTTCAGGCAGTGAGTGACAGCGTTTGTGTCAGTTTGTCTGGGTCATAGTCCGCAGTGATCACGGCTTTGCCTATGGCCTGTTGCAAAATCAAGCGGATGCGACCATCAGCCACTTTTTTATCCAACTGCATTAAGCGTAGATACTCACTGGCACCCAAATCTGGCGGCGTGACTGGCAACTGTGCCGCCTGCATAATCGCCTTGATACGGGCCACCTGTGCGGCCTGCAACCAGCCCATGCGCAAAGATAAATCCGCAGCCATCACCGTGCCTGCCGCCACCGCCTCACCGTGTAACCAGACGCCGTAGCCCATGGCATTCTCAATGGCATGGCCAAAGGTATGCCCCAAATTGAGCAACGCCCGCTCACCTTGTTCGTGCTCATCGGCAGCCACCACTTCTGCCTTGTTTTGGCAAGAACGATAGATGGCATAACTGGCCACGGCTGGCTCTAAGGCCATCAATGCCGACATATTGGTTTCTAGCCAATCAAAAAAATCCGCATCGCGTATCAGGCCATATTTAATCACCTCGGCGATGCCCGCTGAAAGCTCACGGGCAGGCAAGGTTTTCAGCGTATCGATATCCGCCAGCACCAGCTTGGGCTGATAAAACGCGCCTATCATGTTTTTACCCAGCGGATGGTTAATGCCAGTTTTGCCGCCAACGCTGGAATCGACCTGCGACAACAAGGTGGTTGGTACCTGAATAAACGGTACGCCACGCAAATAAGTGGCGGCCGCATAGCCGGTTAAATCGCCTATCACCCCGCCCCCAAGGGCAATTAAGGTGGTGTTACGCTCTGCGCGGCGTTGTAGCATCTGGTCATAAATGATTTGTAGGGTATCGTTATTTTTATAGGCCTCACCATCTGGCAACACGATTTCAATCACATCCACCCCAGCGGCGCGCAAGGGCTGGGCAAGGGCATTCAGATACAGCGGGGCCACTGTGGTATTGCTGACAATCGCCACTTGCTTGCGCTTCAGATGCGGCAGGATCAAATCGGCCTGCGCCAACAGGCCGCTACCAATATGGATAGGATAACTACGGTCAGCCAGGCTGACGGTTAAGGTTTGCATGCAGACTCCAGCGCATTCAGCGCGTGTTCAATTTTTTGAATAATCACAGCCACGGGTTGATGGCCGGTATCCACAATCAGATCAGCCGTTTCGGTGTACAGCGGGTTGCGGGCATGAAACAACTGTTCGAGCTTGGCTTTCACATCAACATTTTGCAACAACGGACGATTTTTATCATTGCGGGTGCGCAGATACAGCTCATTGACGTTGGCGCGCAGATAAATGACATAGCCATGCTGTTTTAAGATGGCTCGGTTCTCGGCCGCGATAATCGCGCCCCCTCCAGTGGCCAACACTATATTGTCTTGTTGGGCAAACTCTTCGAGCGTCGCGGTTTCGCGCTTACGAAATCCGGCCTCACCTTCAAGCTCAAAGATGGTAGGAATCTTGACGCCGGTGCGCTGCTCGATGACCTGGTCGGTATCATAAAAGGTCTTGCCCAGGCTTTTGGCAATCAGTTTACCAACCGTGGTCTTGCCAGCCCCCATCAGGCCGATTAAAAAGATATTGTGTGGACGCTGTGCCGTCATAAAAAAACCCAACCGTAACAGTTGGGCATTTTAAGGCAAAGCCATGCGGCTGTCAGTAAAGCCGCACGCTTTGGGAATGAGAGCGGGCGAGATTACCCGCGATGCGATTAGTTAAGCGCCAAGGTTTCGTCCATCACTTTGGGAGTGATAAAAATCAGCAACTCGGTTTTATCTTCTTGGCGGGTATTGCGTTTAAAGGCATAGCCCACCACCGGCAAGTCGCCAAAGAATGGCACTTTGTCGGTCGATTTACGTGATACTTGCTCGTAAATCCCGCCCAATACCACGGTCTCACCATTACCGACCAATACTTGGGTTTGCACGTTTTGCGTATTGATGGCCACCCCGCCAGAAGTCTCTTCGCCTTTGCTGTCTTTTCGCACATCCAAGTCCATGATGATTTTCTGGTCAGGCGTAATCTGCGGCGTCACTTCCAAGCTCAGCTCAGCCTTTTTAAAGCTGACTGCGGTCGCACCACTGCTGGTGGCGGTCTGATAAGGAATCTCCACCCCTTGGGCAATGCGGGCTTTTTGCTGGTTAGCCGTGGTCACGCGTGGACTGGAAATGACTTTACCGCGAGCATCGGCCTCTAACGCTGACAATTCCAAATTGAGCAACAGATTGGCTGACAGCTTGAGCAAGCTGAGTGCGATGCCACCATAAGCATTGCTCACAGGCAAGTTGGACATCAAGTCCGGCTGGCCATTCGAGCTAACAATATAGTTACCCAAGGTGGCGCTTTGCACCGTGCCGCCTTGGTTACCTAATGTAAAGGTGCCATTGGTGCCTGGGGTGGT
>JAIXZQ010000147.1 GCA_027489475.1 Methylophilus sp. | reverse complement strand
GCTGATGGCCGACTGCAAAATTAACACCGTGTATTCCGGTATTGCGGGTAGCCATGTCAAAAGCCTGAACTCCCATGGCATGGTGAAGATTAAAGAGAGTGAAGTGTCGCAGATGGACATAGACCGTGTGGTGGATACCGCGCGCGCCATTGCGCTCCCGGCAGATCAGCAGATTCTGCATATTCTGACCCAAGAGTTCATTATCGATGGTCAAGAGGATGTGCGCGAGCCCTTGGGCATGAGTGGCATCCGTCTTGAAGTGCGTGTGCATATTGTCACTGGTGCGGTGGCGGCGGCACAAAATATCATCAAATGCATTAAGCGCTGCGGCTTAGAAGTCAGCGATCTGATTTTACAACCACTGGCCTCCAGTGAGTCGGTGCTGACCGACGATGAAAAAGAGCTGGGCGTGTGCTTGGTGGATATTGGCGGCGGGACTACCGATTTAGCCGTATTTAAAAATGGCGCGATTCGCCATACCGCAGTGATTCCGATTGCCGGCGACCAAATCACCAATGATATTGCCGTCGCCTTGCGTACTCCAACCCAGTCTGCCGAAGAAATCAAGGTCAAGCATGGCTGTGCTTTGCGCCAGCTGGCCGACCCGCGTGAAGTGGTAGAAGTACCTGCCGTGGATGGTCGCGAGCCACGTCAGCTGTCTTGTCAGGCGCTGACCGAAGTGATTGAAGACCGGGTGGAAGAGATTTACGAGTTTGTGCAGCAAGAGCTGCGCCGCAGCGGCATGGAATCCATGATCGCTTCTGGCATTGTGATTACCGGCGGTGCGGCGCAGATGCGCGGCATGGTAGAGCTGGGCGAGGAGATTTTTCATACGCCGGTCAGACTGGGTCTGCCGCGCTATGTCGAAGGACTGTCTGAGGTGGTGAACAACCCACGGTACGCCACCGGGATAGGCCTGTTGTTGATGGCTAAACAACAGGTAGAAAAACAAATGGTGGGTAACCTGCAGTCTGGCTCGTTTGGCAGATTGTTGGAGCGGATGAAGAGTTGGTTTACAGGAAATTTTTAATTCTTGTGTTTTGTAATAGGGCGAGTGTGCGGGCAACCTAGCACTCAATAGATAGGCAAATGGAGGGTGAATAATGATTGAGATTTTTGACAAAGAGAACGACGGCGCCGTCATTAAGGTCATTGGCGTGGGTGGTTGCGGTGGTAACGCCGTGGAACACATGATGACCAAGAGCGTGACCGGCGTAGAGTTTATCTGCGCCAACACGGATATGCAGGCCTTGAAAAAGAGCCATGCCAAAGTGGTATTGCAGATTGGCTCTGATATCACCAAAGGTTTGGGTGCAGGCGCTAAGCCTGAAATCGGTCGCGAAGCAGCACTCGAAGACCGCGACAGCATTGCTGAAACCATCGATGGTGCAGACATGCTGTTTATTACCGCCGGTATGGGCGGCGGCACGGGCACGGGTGCAGCGCCTATCATCGCCGAAGTGGCGCGTGAAATGGGCATCTTAACGGTGGCCGTGGTGACCAAACCCTTTGCCTTTGAAGGTAAACGGGCCAAGGTCGCGCAAGAAGGCCTAGAAGAACTTTCGCAATATGTCGACTCTCTGATTGTTATCCCCAATGAAAAATTGATGGATGTATTGGGCGAAGACGTGACCGTGGTAGAAGCGTATCGCGCCGCCAATGATGTGCTGCACAATGCGGTCTCTGGCATTGCCGAAATCATCAATTGCCCAGGCTTGGTCAACGTTGACTTTGCTGACGTGCGTACTGTGATGTCTGAAATGGGCATGGCCATGATGGGCTCGGCCGAAGCCAGTGGGCCTAACCGTGCGCGTATCGCGGCCGAACAAGCGGTGGCAAGCCCCTTGTTAGAAGACGTTAATTTGGCCAATGCGCGTGGCGTGTTGGTGAACATCAGTGCCAGCAGCAGCTTTAAAATGCGTGAATACTATGATGTGATGAACACCATCAAAGAATTTACCGCAGAAGACGCCACTGTGATTGTAGGCAATGTGATGGATGAGAGCATGGGCGACAACCTGCGCGTGACCATGGTGGCCACCGGCCTCAATGGTTCGGTTGGCAAGCGTCAAGCCAAGCCAGAGCTCAAAGTGATGACCACCTTGCGTGACGGTACCACCAACCAGCCCATCTTCAATCATGTGGAAGAAGATGAGCCTGCGGTGTTTACCAGCAATAGCCGCCGCGCAC
Source organism: Methylophilus sp. (assembly GCA_027489475.1). Lineage (GTDB taxonomy): Bacteria > Pseudomonadota > Gammaproteobacteria > Burkholderiales > Methylophilaceae > Methylophilus. The sequence continues at coordinate 12,806 of JAIXZQ010000147.1, read as the reverse complement.
AGGTAGAGGCGATGAAAAATTCCGGCATTGAAGAATATGATATTCCAGCATTTTTGCGTAAACAGGCTGATTAGTGGTCTGCTTGGGATTGCCTTATAATGCATCCATCGTGATAGAAAGGATGATCAGACAACCATGTTAAAGCAACGCACGCTCAAACAATCGATCAGCGCCACTGGCGTTGGGCTACACAGCGGTGAAAAAGTCACGCTGACGCTCAAGCCGGCGCCGGCCGATCACGGCGTGGTGTTCAAGCGGATCGATTTGCCCGATACGCCAGCCTTGCGGGTTACCCCGACGGCAGTGAACGACACGCGCCTGAGCTCCGCCCTAGAGTTTTCAGGCGCGCGCGTGGCAACGGTGGAACATCTGATGTCTGCCCTCGCAGGTTTGGGGGTGGACAACGTCCTGATTGAATTAACGGCCGCGGAGGTGCCCATCATGGATGGCAGCTCTGGGCCGTTTATTTTTCTGCTGCAAACGGCTGGACTGGCCGAACTGGAGTCGCCCAAACAATTTGTGCGCATCTTAAAAACAGTCGAGGTGCAAGACGGCGACAAATGGGCAAAATTTACGCCGCACCACGGATTTAAAGCCGAATTTACCATAGACTTTGCGCACCCAGTGTTCGAGTTTTCTGGCAAAACGGTGACCATAGATTATGACAGCCAAAGCTATGTTGACGAGATCAGTCGCGCGCGCACTTTTGGCTTTATGCATGAGGTGGAATACCTGCGTGCCAATGGCTTGGCCAAAGGCGGCAGTTTGGATAACGCCATCGTGCTTGATGAATACAAGGTATTGAATGGCGGTGGCTTGCGCTATGACGACGAGTTTGCCAAGCACAAAGTGTTAGACGCTATTGGAGATTTATATTTGTTGGGCTACCCGATTATTGGGCAGTTTAGCGCTTTTAAATCTGGCCATGCCCTGAACAATCAATTGCTGCGTGCTTTGCTGGCGGATTCGTCAGCGTGGGAATACTGTAGTTTTGAAAACGATGCGCAGGCGCCAGTGGGTTTTGTCAAACAACGTGAATATTTTAGCCCGGCACCGTTATTGCCGGCCTAAACATCACCAGGACGTTATCGCATGTGGTGGATACGCATACTCTTCACCGTGCTGGTATTGAGTACCTTGGTGTTGGGTTTGCTGGGCTGGCAAACTGGTCAGCCACGCTATTGGCGTTGGCTGAAAATAGTCTGGCGGGCTGGATTTTCGCTGGTGTTGCTAATGCTGCTGTTTTTCTTTTTGAGTCGACTGGCCAGACTCTAATCTCCTCGCGGGCACGTGACAACGTGCAGGCTGAATCATGAAGCATACACTGGGTGTTCTATTTATCGTTGCTGCCTGTCTGTTGGTAGCCATGTCATCCGCCGCCGCTGGCGACGCTGAAGTCTTGCAACAGGCCAGACAGGCTTATCAAACCCGCAATCTAGCGCAATTGTCCGAGGCCATCGAAACCCTCAAACAGCGCAAATCCCCCTTGTTATCCTATCCACAGTATTGGCAAATGATCCTGACCTTGGATCAGCTCAACTACAGCGATGTACAAACCTTTTTGCAAGAACACGGCGAGTCACTGATGAGTCAGCGCGTGCGCGAGTTGTGGCTCAAACGCTTAGGGCGGGTGCAATTCTGGGATCAATTTGTTGAGGTGCGCGCGCAAATTCCGATGGTGTACAGCCTGAATGACATCAGCAACCAGTGTTATCAGGTGCAAGCTGAAATTGCGCTAGATGATCCCAATGCGTATGAGGACGGCAAACGTCTGCTGTTGACGGGCAGAGACCTCAGCGCAGACTGTCAGGGCATGTTGGAGGCTTTGCAGCAAGTGGGGGTGCTGGATGACAAACTGGTGCTCACCTTGTATCGAGAGGCGCTATTAAACAACAAGCCCGCACAGGCCAAGCTCTGGGCGAAGCGAAGTAACAAAGCGGATTCGGCGTTGTTAAAACAGATAGACGACATGGTGCAAAACCCGGCGCAAGTGCTGAAAAAAGGCGGCTTGTCTGCACATTCGGCCTATGCTCGTGCCTTGTATGTGTATGCCATCCAGCGTCAGGCCAAAGCCGATGTGTCTGTGGCTAAGGTGACTTATCAAAAAATCCAAGGCGTGTTAGACAGTGAAGAAAAGCAGCTGGCGCAAGCCAGCATCGCCCTCGAAGCCGCGCGCAAACATTTACCAGAAGCGCTGCCTGCCTTTGCCAAACTCAACAAATCCAGTTTTTCCGCCGAACAGTGGGAGTGGTACGCGCGCAGTGCTTTGCGTCAACAAGCGTGGCCAAGCTTGGCGGGGATACTCAACGAGATGCCTGCCACACTGGCAGAAGAGCCTGCCTGGCGCTACTGGAAGGCGCGTGCCTTGTTAGAGAAAGGCCAAATCGCTGATGCCAATCAATTACTCGCTAAGTTGTCGCAAGAGCGGCACTTTTATGGCTGGCTGGCGGCTGAAGAATTGGGGCCGGTGCTGAGTGAGCCAACCGCCACCTATCAACCCAGCGATGAGGAAGTTAAACAGTTTGCCAAATCATTGGTCAGCCGTCGTATTGAAGCGTTGTTTGACGCCGAGGCGCGTTATGAAGCCAGATTAGAGTGGCTGTATCTGATTGAAGGGCTGGAAGATGCGCAACGGTTGGTGGCGGCACAGTATGCGCTGATGAAAGGCTGGTTTGACCTCAGTGTGCTGGCGGCTGACAAAACCAACCGCACACACAACTTTGAGCTGCGTTACCCGACCCCTTACCGTGATTATTTACAAAAAGCCTCACGCACACGCGCCATCGACGAGGCTTGGGTCTACGGCATTATTCGGCAAGAAAGCCGATTTATGCATTATGCGAAATCTTCTGTCGGTGCCGGTGGTCTGATGCAAGTGATGCCCACGACGGCCAAATGGATTGCCAAAAAGCTGGGTCTCAATGGCTATCACGATGGCATGTTGCATGACATCGACACCAATGTGGCATTAGGCACGTTTTACATGCGCTACACTTTGGATATCTTTAATGGTCAAGAGGTGATGGCCACCGCAGCCTATAATGCAGGCCCCAGTCGCGCCCGACGCTGGGCCGCAGACACGCCGCTTGAAGGCGCGATTTATGCGGAGACTATTCCATTTGGTGAAACGCGCAACTATGTAAAAAAAGTGCTGGCCAACGCGCATATGTATGCCACAAGGCTTGGCTTGCCAGCGCAAACCATGAAAAAACGCTTGGGCGTGATTCCTGCGCGCAGTGGCAGCGATGATTCCGCCGCCAGCGTGTCCATGACGACGCAAGATCAGGAATAGTGGTCGCACACAGGGCTTGCCCGCGCACAACAGAGGCGCATGCAAAGTGTCATAGAGTAGGGTGTTATTCAGGGGTTTGATACAATAGCCTCATTCGCTTCAGGAACCAGGGTATGAAAACAGTAACGATTTTAGGTGGTAGCGGTTTTGTGGGCAGCAGTGTGGTCGCCCGATTAGATCAAGCGGGCTATCAAGTCAAAGTGCTGACTCGCCGTAGAGAGCGCGCCAAGCATTTGATTTTACTGCCAAAAGTGCAAGTAGTTGAGTGCGATATTCTGGACAATGTGGCGCTCAAAAGCCAGTTACAAGGCAGTGATGTGGTGATTAACTTGATAGGCATTTTGCATCAAACCCGGGATAACGGTTTTGACAAAATACACCATCAGCTGCCACGTCGCGTGGCGCAATTGTGTGATGAGTTGGGCATCCCACGTCTGTTGCACATGAGTGCATTGCAAGCGGCCACCAGTGCTCCGAGTGAGTATTTACGCAGTAAAGCCGCTGGTGAGCAAGCGGTGATGGCGTATAGTCCGCGCCTGCAAGTGACCATCTTCCGCCCCTCGGTGATTTTTGGCGTGCATGACCGCTTTATCAATCTGTTTGCAAACCTGATACGCATGGTGCCGGTATTGTTGCTGGCCATGCCCAAAGCCAAGTTTCAGCCGATTTGGGTTGAGGATGTGGCGACCGCGATGGTCAATGCGGTCAGCGAACCTGCCACCTACGGCAAGGTGTATGAACTTGGCGGCCCTGCCATCATGACTTTGCAGCAGATTATCGAAGCAGTGATGAATACCATACAGGTGCAGCGTCCCATCGTTGGTCTTGGCCTTAAACTCTCCTTGCTGCAAGGCAGTGTGATGCAATGTTTGCCGGTGAAATTGATGTCGCGCGACAACGTGCAATCTATGCGGGTGGACAATGTCTGCCAAAATCCCATGGCCAATGAGCTGTGTGTGGTACCCACCGATATGACCGCCGTCATCCCCGGCTATTTGGTAAAAAACACGCCGCGTGGCGCCTATGATCAGTTTCGTGCTGCGGCCGGTCGGGTCATTAACGCCCGACGCTAGGCGCCACGCTTAAACGGAGCAACGGGCATGCAGATTTATCTGGTAGGCGGCGCCGTCAGAGATCGTCTGCTTGGCCTGCCGGTTAAAGACTGCGACTATGTGGTCGTGGGGGCCACCCCTGAGCAACTGTTGGCACAAGGCTACCGCGCCGTAGGCAAAGATTTTCCAGTATTTTTACATCCCCACACCCAGCAAGAATATGCACTGGCGCGCACAGAGCGCAAAACTGCCAAAGGCTACAAAGGCTTTGAGGTGCACGCCAGCCCTGACGTGACCTTGCAAGAAGATTTGGCCCGCCGTGATTTCACCATCAATGCCATTGCCCAAGCGGCCGATGGCCAACTGATAGACCCGTTTGGCGGGCAAGCGGATTGTCAGCGTAAAGTCTTACGCCATGTCACCGCTGCGTTTAGCGAAGACCCTGTGCGTATTTTGCGCGCCGCCCGCTTTTTAGCCCGCTTTACCGACTTTAGTATGGCCCCCGAGACCATGGCTTTGATGCAGCAGATGGTGGCGGCCGGTGAAGTCGATGCACTGGTGCCTGAGCGAGTGTGGCAGGAAATTGCAAAAGGGCTCATGGAAAAGCAACCCAGCCGGATGTTTGAAATGCTGCGTGACTGTGGCGCCCTGCAAGTGTTGCTGCCCGAATTACATCGGCTGTGGGGGGTCCCCCAAACCGCGATCTACCATCCCGAAATCGATACCGGGGTGCACGTTATGATGGTGATTGATTACGCCGCGCGGCAAGGCTTTCGCTTGCCAGTCCGCTTTGCCGCCTTAACCCACGATTTGGGTAAAGGCACTACACCGCAAGACATTTTGCCTCGGCATATTGGCCATGAACAACGCAGTGTGAGCTTGATACAGCAGGTGGTCAGTCGCTTGAAAGTGCCCAATGAATGCAAAGAGCTGGCACTGGTGGTGGCCAAGTTTCACGGAAAACTCCATGCCGCGCGGCAGATGAAAGCCAGCACCTTGTTGCATTTTTTAGAAGCGCTGGATGCGTTTAGACAGCGTGCAAGATTTGAAGATTTTTTACGCGCTTGCGAGTGCGACAGCCGCGGTCGCCTTGGCCTTGAAGAGTGTCCTTTAGACGATGCCCATCATTTACAACGCGCCTTAGCAGCCGCTTTAACGGTGGATGCTGGCGCCATTGCCCAGCAACAAACTAGCCCAGCATTGATTCGTCAGGCGATTGCCGAGGCCAGAACATCTGCAATTCAATCTGCCTTGTTACTGCCGCATTAAGCTGCGGGCACTCAGGCCTGTGTCTGACAAATGATTTGACTGCGTCCAGCGCGTTTGGCTTGATACATCAGGCGATCAACCTGATCGACAAACGCGAGCAGGCTGTCTTGTTGCCTGGGCACAATGCAGCCCACCCCCATGCTAAGCGTCAATAATTGGCTGATTTCTGAGGTGGCATGTGGAATCTGTGCTTTGAAAATCTGCTGACGACAACGCTCAGCAACGGTCTGCGCAGCCGCCAAGTCGGACTCCGGCAACACCAAGGCAAACTCCTCGCCGCCAAAGCGCGCCAGAAAATCTCTGCCGCGTAAGCCTGCTTGCGATAATAACTGGGCGACCGCGCGCAACACTTCATCGCCTTTTAAATGGCCGTAGTGGTCATTAAATTGCTTGAAATAATCGATATCAATCATGATCAATGACAACGGATGCTGTCGCTGACGTGCAGACAGCCACTCACGTTCTAGCACTTGATCTAACATGCGGCGGTTGGCCACGCCGGTCAGGCCATCTTGATAAGACATTGCTTCTAGTTGCTGTTGCAGCACCAGTAATTGCGCCTCGGTTTGCTTGCGCTCACTGATGTCGAACATAAAGCCAATCAAGGCTTCAGGTGAACCATCTGCATGCCTGATGACATGCACCACATCTCTGATCCAAACGCTATCGCCGTTGGCGGTCAATGCGCGGTAATCCGCCTCGTGATCGGCGCCCATCAATGATTGCTGTACACAAAATTCGAACACCCGCATGCGGTCATCTGCATGCATGCGTTGTACCCAGTCATCGACTGTGCGCCAACTGTCTGTGCGCCAGCCAAGCAAGGACTCGATTTGCGGGCCGATGTAGGTAAATTGTTTGCTCGCCCAGTCTATCTTCCAGGGGATGGCTTTGGTGGATTCGAGCAAGGTTTTATAAACACTGTCTTCAACGATGGGTGGCATGATTTTTTATTATTGATGTAAATGTGAAGCAGACTAAACCAGCCCCTTAGTCAGGGCAAGTGCAAAGGGCTGTCAGTTTGGTAATAATGCGTAAACATGTGCCGCTAACGCCTGACCCAGTAATCGATGCTGGTCAGCGTCTAGATGTATACCGTCGATAGCACTGGTGTGCACAACACTGCTCGCGTCAAAAAAGGCGCACTGTGCCTGCTGACACACCGCAGAATAAGCCGCCGCCAGCCCAACAGACTTTTCTGCGGCACCGACAAATTTTGGCGCGATGCTGCCTTTAGCGGTTTGCAGGGCGGGGGGCGCAACCACCAGCACCGGCGGGATGGGCATGCCCGGTTCAATCGGCGCTTGGCGGACCGCTTGTATCAAGCAAGCCATCCCTTGGGCGGCATGCCAGGCGGTGTGCGCATGCATAGACTGAAAATCATTGCTACCCAACATCAAGATCACCAAGGCCAATGGCGAGTGGATTTCGATGCGCTGCGCCAGTCCGTGCAGGCCATTGCGGCCGGGTTTGTAGGGATCTTCAAACACAGTGCGCCGACCATTGAGGCAGTCTTCAATCACTCGAACCTGTTGGTTGCGTTGATGCAAGGCGCTCTCCATCACGCCTGGCCAGCGTTGATCAAACGACAAGCGTTGGCGGGTATCAGGAATAATGCCCCAGCTGAGTGAATCTGAATAGACTAAGATCTGCTGCATGCTTCACCCTCCTTTAACGGATGCAACGAACGGCCTCAACACCATTGTCGCTCACATGGAATTCCATCCTGATCGCCATCCATCTGTGCCTCATCGCCGCAGCGATGCAACCAATAGCGTGCATCTTCACATGAATGCATTTGACTACAATGGGTATGTCCTACGCATGCTGAATCACGCCTGTTGGCTGGCTGTTCATCCGGATGGGTGGCTGGCATCGCTTCGCTTGGTGCATCAAACGGACTGCGCGTGTTGTGAGGTACGGGGATGGCTGGCCGACTGCGCTCAGCCGCAGGCTGCGCACGGGCAGGCACGCTGGGTTGGCGATAAACCCAGTAGGCGACATTATAAATAACGCCCACCAGCAATAACACGACAAATGCTTTAATCAACGGCATTGCATGACGCCTGACCCTGTGATGCCAATAAGCACTAAGGATACATATTTAGTGAATATTTAAATAATGCTGAATGGCAAACTTAGCGAGAAAGCCAACCAGCCCTAGGGTGAGGGCTAAAAACAAAGCAAAGGTGCCGGTTTTACCGGCTTTGGATTTCCAAGCCAGATTGCCGACGATAAAGACGATAAACAGCATGAGCCCGGCAATGCCCCAGGTCATCCCAAACTCCGTGAGTTGGGCTTCGTTCATGCCAAAAACGGTGGTTTCCATCAAAAGTCTTTCTTCAAGCGGCCAGCGCCGCGCGGCTTATTGCAGGCAGCCGCTGATGAGTTGCGTCAGGTGTTGTTCCAAATCTTCACTGGGTTTGCGCTTAAAGCCACTTTTAGCAAAGCGATGCCAACGCCCCAGCACAAAGCTAATCATGGTATTCGCTGCCACGCCGGCATCGCTGATGGTGTGGCCTTGCGCTTCGGCAATCCGCAACGATTGTTTAAGACTGGCCTCTAGTCTGTCTAGCAATTGATTGATGCGGGTTTGCAAAGCGTCGTCTTCATTGACCAATGCATCGCCAATCAACACCCGAGACATGCCAGGATTGCGCTCGGCAAATTTGAGCATGGTTTGTAGCATCAGTTGCACTTGTTTTAAGCCCTCGGTTTCGTCGCTGGTGATTTTATTCATCACCCCAAATAAAGCCCCTTCGATAAACTCAATCAGGCCTTCGAACATTTTGGCCTTATTGGCAAAATGCCGGTACAGGGCTGCCTCAGAGACATCAAGGCGGGCTGCCAACGCCGCGGTAGTGATTTTTTCACCGCGCGGGGTTTCTAGCATGGCGGCCAAGGTTTCTAAAATTTGTTGTTTGCGGTTTGCGCGGACTTCTTTATTCAACGTGGCCATGATGGTTTCCAGCGAGTGACTGACGGGTTACGGGCGATATTTTAACTGGATTCGCTTATATCGGGGGCAGATAAACAGATTTTTTCAGTCCGCTGTGAGTAAGCGCAAACACATGCGGTAACCTATATTGCACAAAGTTTGGTTTACAGAGCCTGCGGCTAATCCAGACGGTGCGCATGCCCAGTCGCTTGGCAGTCATCAAGGCCGGCAGGCTGTCTTCAAACAGCGTGCAATCACTGGGCTGGCAGCCTAGCTGACGCAATAGTATGCGAAACCCGCGCACACTGGGTTTGGCATGAAAGCGGCTAGACTCCACACTAAAAATATGCGTGAAACAGTCGTCCACACCGAGCACTTGCAAGACGCGTAAGGCATAGCTGCGTGGGGCATTGGTAAACACGCATTTGCGGCCGGGCAGGCTGCGTAATAGTTGCCGCAGTGCCTTGCGCGTTTCTACCATGTCATCGGTTAAAAACGCATGGGTTTCGGCCAGAAAATGGTGCGGATTAATCGCGTGGTGCCGCATCAGGCCTTTGAGCGTGGCGCCGTAACGCTGCCAGTAGCGTTGTCGCAAGGCGCAAGCGGCGGCCGTTTCTAATTGCAAATGTGTTTCAATGTAGTGCGTCATGGCCTGATTCATGACCGGAAAAATCTGCGCCGATGCGTTGTGTAAGGTGTCGTCTAGATCAAAAATCCAAACGTGCTGACGGGCAGGCAATGACTCAGTGGGCATCGGCACGCAGTTTGGCAGGGCGCGACAACAGGCGTTGCAGATAGTCAGCAAATACCGGGTCAGGGGCCACAGTTTGGGTGTAGCTGATATCCATCTGCAAGTGCGAGGCCAGGTAAATGTCGGCCGCAGTCGGAGTGTCGCCGCACAGATAGGGCTGAGATTGCAATTGTGTGCGCAAGGTGTGTAAGGTCAGCGCTAAGCTACCAAAGCCACAAAAACCGCTGCCAGAGGTGCCTTTTACGGTGGTGGTTGGCGTCTGCCAATTAAAAAAAGCAGCCGTGGTTGCCGCTTCTAGCGGCCCGGCGACAAAAAACAACCAGCGATAAAATGCGGCCCGCGCTGCACTGCCCGTGGCTGGAATCCAGCCACGATCAGCAAATGCGTCTGCCAGATAACAGAGGATGGCCGCTGTTTCGGTCACCACCGCCTGACCATGGATGAGGACTGGAATCTTGCCCATCGGGTTGAGGGCGGTAAACGTCGGGGTTTTCATGGCTTCGCCAAAGTCTAGCCAAACCACCTGATAGTCAACAGCCAACTCCTCGAGCAACCACAACGGGGCGCGACCACGGGATAAGCGATGACTGTACAGGGTTAGCGTGTGCATCGTCTCAAACACGGAGGGGGTGTCTTGACCCAATATGGGCGGGGGCTGCATCACCTCGTCGCTTATTTGGCTTTGATTAACGTGCCCACGCCTTCGTCGGTCAAGACTTCTAACAACAAAGCATGTTCGACGCGACCATCGATAATGTGTACTGACTTCACGCCGCTGCGTGCCGCATCTAGGGCAGAGCCAATTTTGGGCAACATGCCGCCACTCAAGGTGCCATCCGCCACCAAATCGTCAATCTGTTTGGGCGTCAGACCGGTCAGTAACTGACCATCTTTATCCAATACCCCCGGGGTGTTTGTGAGCAGAATCAGTTTTTCGGCATTTAAAATCTCGGCCAGCTTGCCCGCGACCACATCAGCATTGATGTTGTAGGTTTCGCCTTCGCGCCCAACCCCAATCGGCGCAACCACCGGGATAAAGTCGCCACTGTCAAGAAAATTGATGATGCTGGGATCTATGGCGGTGATTTCGCCGACCTGACCCACATCAATCATCTTGTTTGGGTCTTTGAGGTCTTCCATCATCAGTTTGTGTGCATGGATAAAATTACCATCCTGCCCAGTCAGGCCCACCGCTTTGCCACCGTGACGGTTAATCAGGTTAACGATTTCTTTGTTGACTTGCCCGCCCAGCACCATTTCCACCACGTCCATGGTTTCTTCATCGGTGACGCGCATGCCCTGAATAAACTCGCCTTTTTTACCCAGCTTATCCAGCATGTCGTTAATTTGTGGGCCACCGCCATGCACCACCACCGGGTTCATACCCACCAGTTTGAGCAGCACCACATCTTTGGCAAAGCACTCTTTCAGGTGTTCGTCTGTCATGGCGTTGCCGCCGTATTTGATGACAATGGTTTTATCAAAAAAACGTTTGATATAAGGCAGCGCCTCGGCCAGAGTTTGCGCCTTTTGCGCGGCAGTTGCAGGTTGCAGCATAGCAGGTTCCAACGGGAGTTAAATTGAGCGAAAGTTTACCGCAGAATCAGCCTAGTCTGATGAAAAAATGGGATGCATTCGTCACGCGCATCCCGTGCAGGGATTGAAAACTTTCCAGTGTAAGGCGGTCACACAAGGACAGGGCGGCCGCTTGCGCGTCTTTGGGATTGCTCACGCCCCTAGCAACGGCTTACAACGGTTTAATAAAGACCTTGGATTTTCGCTGAAAGTTATATAACTGCTGCTTGGCGTGCGGCAACTGCGCCACGGGCTGCTCACGAAAGCCCCGCTCTAAAAACCAGTGCTCGGTGCGGGTGGTTAAGCAGAATAAACGTGTATAGCCTTTTTGTCTGGCTTGCTCTTGGCAGAAGTTAAACAGTTTGTCACCGCGCCCGCCACCGCGATACCCCGGGTCTATGGCTAAGCAGGCAAATTCCACCATTTTTTCTTCGTCAAAAGGATATAGCGCTGCGCAGCCAATCAGCCGGTTATCATGCTCCATGACGTAAAAATAGTTGATTTCCATCTCAATGCGCTCACGGCCGCGACGCACCAAAATGCCTTCGTTTTCTAGCGGCTCAATCAGTTGCAAAATCCCGCCCACATCGTTGATGGTGGCTTGCCGCAAGGTTTCTAACGGCAGCTCGGTCACCATGGTGCCTATGCCTTGCCGGGTAAATAACTCTTGTACGATGGCACCGTCGATGTGCCTTGAAATCAGGTGTGTTTTCGCCACGCCGTGTTCGCAGGCCCGTATCGCCGCCGGCAGGTAAAAATTGACGTCTTCAGAGTAATGGATAGGCTCATCACTCTCTTGCACGTTACGCAGCAGATTTTTTGCCTTGGCCGAGGTCATTTCACGCAACAGTTCACCGCGCAGGTTGTGCACCCCTTCAGAGTCCATTAAAAAAATCAGTTTTTCCGCGTCTAGCGCGATGGCGGCACTCACAGCTACATCCTCTAAACTCAGGTTAAAGGTTTCACCTGTGGGCGAATACCCCATGGGCGACAGCAACACCAGTTCGCCGTCGTCCAGCCGTTTGCGGATGCCGACCGCATCAATTTTGCGCACCTCGCCAGTGTGTTGTAAATCAACGCCATCAATCACGCCCAAGGGCTTGGCGGTGACAAAGTTGCCGCTGGCCACCCGAATATCACTGCCTGCCATCGGCGAGTTGGCAATGCCCATAGACAGCAGCGATTCAATCTCAACCCTCACGGCCCCATTGGCTTCTTTCACGGCCTCCATGGCGGCATCATCGGTAATGCGCAAGCCATGATGAAACTTGGGCGTCAGGGCATCGCGTTTGAGTCGCTGTTCAATTTGTGGCCGTGCCCCATGCACCAGCACCAAGCGTACCTCTAAGCTGGCGAGCAAGTTGAGGTCATGCGACAGCGCCACAAACTGCTGTTCGCTCACCACCTCGCCGCCAAAGGCAATGACAAAAGTGCTGCCGCCAAAGGCGTGGATATATGGGGCGGCAGAGCGAAACCAATGGACAAATTCTTTGCTATTGGCGGCGGTCAGTACGGTAGGTGGTGTAAATGTTTGCGCAGTCGGGGGCAAATGCAGGTCATACAAACGCCCTGGGGTGGTGTTTAAGGCTTGTGCGGCAGCGCGTAACAAGGTTTCAGATACGCCGATTTCTCCGCGTTCTATACGTGACAAATTGCTGGCGTCGGTGCCCATGCGCGCCGCCAGTTGTTGCAGGGTTAAATTTTGCGATTTACGCAAATCTCTGATGTTTGAGCCGACCATAATCTGCTTAAATTAGATTTATTTGCAAAATAATACAAATTATTAGCGATTATTGCAAATTAATTCACAGGGTATGGTGGGTGGGCCCCCAGTGAGGCTAAGCAGCTAGCGCGCTATTATGCGCTGTAAACGAGGGGGGGATTTAATGCCAAGCCTGATTGGTTGGCCTAACCGACCGATACAGCCGT
>JAIXZQ010000391.1 GCA_027489475.1 Methylophilus sp. | reverse complement strand
GCGGCAGCACCCATGTGGAGATCCCGCGAGATGCCGGCGATTTTAGACTGATGAACCGTAAGGTGGTAGATGCTTTGTGCGCCTTGCCAGAGCGCAACCGCTTTATGAAAGGCATTTATGCCTGGGTGGGATATCGCTCCATTGGCATTCCCTATACGCCTTTACCACGACTGCATGGTGAAAGCGCCTATTCTAAACTCAAACTGATTGCGCTCGCCTGGACCGGGATTACCAGTTTTTCGGTGCTACCGTTGCGGCTCGCCAGCTTGACTGGCGCGACCTTGGCGCTGTTGGCATTTGCCTATGGCGCCATCGTGGTGGTGGATACCTTGTTCTTTCATGAGTCTGTGCCGGGCTGGCCGACCGTGGTCGCCAGCATGATGTTTTTTGCCGGGGTACAGCTGCTGTTTATCGGCATCCTTGGCGAATATCTGGCGCGCGTGTACGACGAAGTCAAAGGCCGTCCACCCTATATTGTCGCCGAAGTGTTGCAGGGCGCACCCGAGTCAGACGCGCGATAATCGAGCTATGCGCGCCTCTGTGCTTGGTTTTGTCAGTGTGGGCGCGCTTGCCGCAGCAGTGCACTATCTGGTGGCTTTGCTGGCGCATGCAGCGGGCTACACGCCTGCCTCAGCCAATTGGCTGGGCTTTATGTGCGCGTTTCCAGTCAGCTATTTTGGGCATCGTCATTGGTCATTTCGCGGCACCCGCGTTCGACATCGCCAAGCGTTCGCGCGCTTTTTTATCGTCGCCTTGCTGGGATTTTTAGGCAATCAAGCCTTACTTTGGGCACTGTTACACCTGACTTGGCTGCCATTTTGGTTGAGTCTGGCGGTGGTCATGGTGGTGGTGGCAGGGGTCACTTGGTTGTTGAGTCGCTTTTGGGCGTTTAAGCCACGAGAAAGGGCAGAATGAAACCCTTGATTATTTGCGCAGATGATTTTGCACAATCGGTAGAAATCAATGCAGCCATCATGTCGTTGCTGTCACGCGGTATTTTGACTGCCACCTCATGCCTAACGCTCAGCCCGTTGTGGCCGGAGAGTGCACGCCAACTCACCCCAGCGGTGCGCGCGCAAGCTGATATTGGCTTGCATTTGGATTTCACCCAATTTTCACAGCCCATACGTCATGCGCACCCGCAACTGGTGATGCTGAGTCTGTTACGTCTGTTAGACCGTCAAGCTGTGCTGGATACCATTGCACAGCAACTAGACGCGTTTGAGCAGGCCTTACATACGCCCCCCGATTTTATTGATGGTCATCTGCATGTGCATCAATTGCCCATTATCCGCGAAGCCCTATTGGGCTTATTGACGCAACGCTATGGCCACCTGCCGCCTGCGCAACGGCCTTGGCTCAGGATTTCTAGTCCGCCTGCTGGCAGTGGGCTCAAGGCACGCACCATCCATTGGCTGGGAGCAGAGGCCTTGAAGCAACAGGCACATGCGGCAGGGTTTAGGCTGTCGCCTGTGTTGTTAGGGGTCTATGACTTTCAGGGCGATGCCGCCAGCTATCAAGCGCATTGGTTGCGCTGGGCGCGTCAGTTACGCCAATTGCAACTGCCCGCCGAACGCACAGCAACGCTTCCTAACCAGGGTCTCACCGCAACTACGTTATTGCCGCCCGTGTTAATGTGTCATCCTGCGCGGCCAGTACCTGTGGTAGATGCCAGTGACCCCATTGCGATTGCCCGCATGATTGAATGGCAAGTTATGCAATCGCCTGACTTTGCTGCATGGCTGCCCATGGTGGATATCCGACCTGTGACCAGCCGTAGTCTGGCGTCATAAACTAATCAAGTACTAGCGTTCTTTATGCGTCCTGTCTCCCGCTTAACGCCATTGAGTGCCCGCTTAGCGCCGCTTGTTGCGCTGAATGCCGGCTGGAAAGCCAATCTTCTCGCGCTGTGTTTGGGCGCACTCACCGTATTTGGTTTTGCGCCGTTTGGGTTGTTTTGGCTGCCTTGGTTGACCTTGGCCGGGTTGTGCTGGCTATGGCAGCAGGCGGCAAGCCCGCGGGCCAGTTTTCAGCGTGGATGGTTTTTTGGCCTCGGTCTTTATGGGCTGGGCATTTATTGGATCTATATCAGCCTGCATACCTTTGGGGGTATGCCATGGTGGTTTGCTGGGTTTGCAACCGGTTGCCTGTGCGCATTTATGGCCTTGTTTCCGGCCCTGTGTGGGGCCTTAGCACACCGATTGGGTGCAGTCTTGTGGACTGCTCCCTGGCTTTGGGCTTTGTCGGATTGGGTGCGTAGCTGGATATTTACTGGGTTTCCGTGGTTGACCTTGGGCTATAGTCAGGCACCTGACAGCCCGTTGGCCGGCTATCTGCCGGTATTTGGTGTCTATCTGGTGTCTGCTTTGGTCATGCTATTGGCGGCTGGGCTGGTGGCCAGTGTGCGCCAGCCGCGACGCGTGACTGTAGTCAGTGCATTGCTGGCGCTGTTGGTCATCGGCAGTGGATTGACACAGGTACGCTGGACGCAGCCCGCGGAGACGCCGTTTAGTGTGGCGCTGTTGCAAGGCAATGTCAGCCAGTCCCTCAAATGGTCGCCGGCGCAGGCCGAACGCACCCTCGCCCACTATCTGCAGTTGGTGCGCGCCAGTCAGGCACAATTAATCGTGTTACCCGAAACCGCCTTGCCGGTGCTGCGCGAGCAGATAGATCCGCGCTATATGGACGCCATGGCGCAGCATGCACGCGCACAGGGGGGCGATGTATTGCTTGGGGTGGTCGATTACCGCCAGTCGAGTTATTTAAATAGCGCAGTGAGCGTGGGGCGTTCGCCACAGCAAGACTATGCCAAACGGCATTTGGTCCCGTTTGGAGAATTTATCCCATTAAAAGGTCTGTTTGGCTGGATTTATCGCGATTGGCTGCAGATGCCGCTGAGTGATTTGGCGCGCGGTCAGTCTACACAGCCGCTGCAGATTGCGGGTCAGCAGGTGGGGGTGAATATTTGCTATGAAGATGTGTTTGGCGAGGAAATTGCACAACAACTGCCCGCCGCTGAGATCCTGGTGAATATGAGTAATGATGCTTGGTACGGTCAGTCATTTGCGGCTGAACAACACATGCATTTTAGTCAGGTCCGAGCGCTGGAAACTGGCCGCATGGTGCTGCGCAGCACCAACACCGGCGCAACAGCCATCATCGATG
>JAIXZQ010000307.1 GCA_027489475.1 Methylophilus sp. | reverse complement strand
CAGAAACCTTATCAATTTCATCAATTACAAACATTGGATTTGCTACTGGTGATGCGGCAAGTGACTCTGCAATAAATCCTGTTGTACCCTCACCCCAATGCAAACTTGATCCGGATAACTCAAAAGAAGCAATGGTTGTAGCCATAGAAATTTCATACAGCGGAAGATTTTGTAACCGTGCGATATGATTTGCGTAATAGGTTTTGCCAAGGCCAGGATCACCAAGCAATAAAATTGGTGGCATTTTGAAGTGCATGCCAAGCTTTTTAGAAATCAGAATTTGATTTTTATAAAACCTGGTGACTTCTGAGAAATGAGGAAATGCGAGATCGATAGCATCAAAGTCGATTTCGACATTCACTGGATTAAGCATTCGCTCTTGGAACCACAACATTTTAAGCAGTGGCGCCATTCGCGCTTTGATATCGTCAGAGCGGTTCTTTAAAGAGTCAACACGTGCACGTAATTTGAGAGGATCAACAAGGTTGATAGTTTTTGACATAGCAACTCCGATGGTTGCCATGCATGGCAACCGTTAAATTAGTCTTGGGAAGAAAAATGGAGTTGATGTAGGCATTCGGCCTGTGGAGCCAATACGCTTTAGGTAAAGCGCAAAGTGCATTTTGATGGTTAATCTACGTTTCATGCAGCACATACTACATATACTACTTTTAGCTGTCAAACGGATTTTCTAAATTTTTAATTAGGTAATCATGGATAGCGCTGTTTACAACAGCATTCATTGTGACTGGAATACCAGTATCTAATTGCGATTGAGCAGCAAACATCGAGATTTTCGATTTAATCTCGTCAGTTGTTCTAACTGTGTATTGCTCTAAAGGTGAGAATCGTAATGTTGGTGAGCTTCGATTTAAATTTGATGGATCAAGATACTCGTCAATTGCCTCAAGTATGCATGTGTTAATTGATTTCTTATTTCCTTCTAAAGAGGCTTTTGCTGAGACTTTGGCAAGGCCAGTCTTATATTGTGTTGGGATCTGAAATAAAGAAACTTTCAGTTTTTCGTTTGAAATCAATTTTATCTCTTCATATATGTATCTTCTTAAGATTATAAAGATTTAAAACCAAAGCCCGCAAATATAGTTGAATGGTGTCAAACAAATAAAAAGCCCCTACGTAACATAACAATTATGAGGGGCTACTGTTTATTTTCAGCGACTTATGGGTGTTAAATTAGCGGCTTATGCCTAATCCTACACAAAAAAAGGGGCTCTCGCCCCCTTTTTCTTTAACCGCACTTACTATCCCCACAATTCAAGCAAGTCATACATCCATCCATCAAAATACTTGCCTTGGTATTACACTTTTTACAAAGCTGCGCGCCTTTGGGGTAGCCTTCGTCGTTCATTTCGTCGCCTGATTTGGCGTGTTTTTCTAAAAACTCGGCTTTTTTCTCTTCAACCAGTTTTTGCTGGTGTTCGTCTAGGCCGGGCTTTTTCAGCATGCCGATTTCTTGCAGGTGTTTTTCGACGACTTCACCAATCTCAGCGACTAGGCTGGGCACAAATTTGCCGCCTTTTTTAAAGTAGCCACCGCTGGGCTCAAACACGCTTTTGAGCTCTTCAACCAAAAAGGTGACATCGCCGCCTTTACGGAACACAGCGGACATGACGCGGGTGAGGGCGACGATCCACTGAAAGTGCTCCATGTTTTTGGAGTTGATAAAAATCTCAAACGGGCGGCGGTGTTCGTGCGGGGTGCCTTCGTTCATCACCACGTCGTTGATGGTGATGTAAAGCGCATGCTCGGTCACCGGGGTTTTGATTTTGTAGGTGTTGCCTACCAGCATGTCTGGGCGGCTGAGGGGTTCCCCCATTTGCACCACGTTGCTGACGGGCGCTTGCGCTGCCAACTCGGCAGCTTTTTTGTCTTCGTCGGTCACCAGCTTGTAGGCGGTGATTTTTTTGTCAATTTTAATTGCCATGTTAATTCTCCCTGCTTGGAGTGCTTCAATGTATGTTCTTTAATCTCAAAATTCTATAGGTTGACCGTCACGAGCGACTCGGGGACTAGGCGCAAAGTGATTTTTAACCGGAGTGTACAAAACGTACATGAGGATTAAAAACCGCTTTGCAACACCGCACCTGTGAGCGCAGTAGGTCAGGCCTTAGAATTTTCCGTAGTAGCCTTCTTTAAAAGCGTCAAACAGATTCGCCGCGGTATGGATTTCGCCGTCGTACTCAATCTCTTCGTTGCCTTTTGCTTCAATCTCGGTGCCATCATCAAGCGTGAACTTGTAGGTGGTGTTTTCGAGGTCTTTTTCGGTCACCAGCACACCCTGGAACGCTTCTGGGTTAAAGCGGAAGGTGGTGCAGCCTTTGAGGCCTTTGTCATACGCGTAGAGGTAGATGTTTTTAAAATCCTCAAAGTCGTAATCGGTAGGCACGTTAATGGTTTTTGAAATCGAGCTATCAATCCATTTTTGGGCGGCAGCTTGAATATCCACGTGCGCTTTGGCCATGATGGTAGAAGAGTCGAGGAAATAGTCTGGCAACTGCTCTTCGGGCTTGTCGCTAAACGGCATGGCGTTTGGATTCACCAGCTCGCGGTAGGCGAGCAATTCATAGCTGAATACGTCGACTTTTTCTTTAGACTTTTTGCCTTCACGAATCACGTTACGCGCATAGTGGTGGGCAAAGCTGGGCTCAATGCCGTTGCTGGCGTTGTTGGCCAGGCTCAGGCTGATGGTGCCGGTCGGGGCAATTGAGCTGTGGTGCGTAAAGCGCACGCCTTTGCTGGCGATTTGGTTACGCAAGCCTTCAGGAAACTGCTGCATATAGCGGCTATATTTACCCAGCAGCACTTTGCCTGCCAGCTTTTGGCCCACCTTGATGCCATCGGCCGCCATTTCTGGACGCATGCGCAGCATGTCGGCAGTGACTTCAAACTTCTCGTCCATAATCGGTGCCGGGCCTTTTTCTTCAGCCAGTTGCACGCCGATTTCCCAGCCCACCTCGGCCATGATGCGGGTGACTTCTTCGGTAAACTTGATGGAGTCTTCGTCACCGTATTTCATTTTTAGCATGGTGAGGGTTGAGCCCAAGCCCAGATAGCCCATGCCATGACGGCGTTTGCGGGCGATTTCTTGACGTTGTTGTTCCAGCGGCAAGCCGTTGATTTCTACCACGTTATCCAGCATGCGGGTGAACACGGCCACCACGTTGCGGTATTCGTCCCAATCAAAGTGGGCTTCGTCGGTAAAAGGCTGACGCACAAACTTGGTCAGGTTGACTGACCCCAACAGGCAAGCCCCATAGGGCGGCAGGGGTTGCTCGCCGCAAGGGTTGGTGGCGCGGATGTTTTCGCAGAACCAGTTGTTGTTCATCTCATTGACGCGGTCAATCAGGATAAAGCCGGGCTCGGCAAAGTCGTAGGTGGAGGACATGATGACATCCCACAGACGGCGCGCCTTGATGGTTTTGTAGATACGGCAAGCCACTTTACCGGCATCGGGGCCTTCTAGCTTGGTCAGGTATTTGCCCTTGACTGGCCAATCGCGCCACACCACTTGTGACTCGTCGTTGACATTGAGGCCGTCGATAATGGCTTCTTTTTCGGTGACGGGGAAAGCCAGTTTCCACTCGGCGTCGGCTTTCACGGCCTCCATAAACTCTTTGGTAATCAGGCAGCTCAGGTTGAACTGACGCAAGCGACCGTTTTCACGCTTGGCTTTAATAAAGTCAGTCACATCGGGATGGCTGATATCAAAAGTAGCCATTTGTGCGCCACGGCGACCACCGGCAGATGAGACGGTAAAACACATCTTGTCGTAGATATCCATAAACGACAATGGGCCAGAGGTATAAGCGCCGGCGCCCGCGACAAACGCGCCTTTTGGACGCAAGGTAGAAAACTCATAGCCAATGCCGCAGCCGGCTTTTAAGGTCAGACCCGCCTCGTGCACCTTGCCCAAAATGTCGTCCATGCTGTCTTCGACCACGCCAGACACCGTGCAGTTAATGGTAGAGGTGGCGGGTTTGTGTTCTTGCGCACCGGCATTTGAGGTGATGCGGCCAGCAGGAATCGCGCCACGACGCAAGGCCCATAAGAATTTTTCGTGCCACTCGGCCTTTTTCTCTTCTGTGGTTTCAACATCCGCCAACGCACGGGCCACGCGGCTGTAGGAGTCGTCCATGTCTTTATCTACATGTTCGCCAGATTTGGTTTTGAGGCGGTATTTTTTATCCCAGATATCCAGAGAGACAGACTGTACGGGAATCTCCACCGCAACTTCTTCTGACTGCACTTTTTTATGTTCCACAGCTTTAAGCATAGACTTCTCCCACCTTAGTGATCTTTATTCGTTATTGAGCATGACTGCGTTTGTTGTATTGGATTAACCATGCCGCGCGCAGCGCTGATGCATCCTATTTTGGTTTAATCCACAGCAGCCTGATTGCACGCCACAATGGGCAACCATGACTCAAGCGCAGGCACATACAGTAAGCAATAAGGCGTGTGGCTTGAGCGGCGGCTAAACACAATATCTTGTGTTAGTGGCAGTAATTTATGCCTATATTTTGTTGCAGTCAATCAGTTTTTTTGTTCTTTTTTGTCTGCCTGGTCTTGCATTTTTTGCGCTTTCTCACACAGGCGCTTTCTAGCATAGGTGAGTCATCACTCACGCCAATTTACGGCTGTCGCATCGGCGCCACAAGGCAAATATGCGAGAATACCGCCATGCCAAAATTTATCTACACCGTGCTCATGTGGCTGGTCGCCCTGCTGCTACCGCTCAAGCTATGTTGGCGTGGCCGCAAACAACCCGCCTATCTCCAACAGGTCGCCGAGCGCTACGGACGCTATACGCAGACGGTACGCGCACCGTTGATTTGGCTGCATGCGGTATCGGTGGGCGAAACCCGGGCAGCGCAACCCTTGGTGCAAGCGCTGCTTAAGCACTACCCGCAGCACCAGCTCCTAATCACGCATGGCACCCCCACCGGACGCGAAACCAGCGGCCAATTATTTGCAGAGGCCATCGCACGCGGACAGGTGTTACAAGCCTATTTGCCAGTGGATACGCCGGGCGCCGCTGGCCGCTTT
The DNA here is from genome assembly GCA_027489475.1 of Methylophilus sp. Classification (GTDB taxonomy): domain Bacteria; phylum Pseudomonadota; class Gammaproteobacteria; order Burkholderiales; family Methylophilaceae; genus Methylophilus. Next base: position 57 of record JAIXZQ010000307.1, on the reverse strand, counting down.
TTGGATTACTTTCGCCCTTGTTTTGGCCTGCTCATGGAAACCGAGCTGTGGTTTCAT
>JAIXZQ010000263.1 GCA_027489475.1 Methylophilus sp. | reverse complement strand
TGTCATTTTTTCAAACTAAGCACTCAACACTGACGCGTTTGTTGCGTCGGATTTTCTATGCGTTGGTCGCGCACGTACTGCACGCCTGTGCCTATCAAGGGCTGCGCGCGACCACGATTGTGAATGGATTGAAAAAATGCAAAACACTGATGTCTCGGTGCCTATGTCCGCACCAACACAGGCTGCGCAATTTTTTGCGCGCCGTAACCCTGTTTGGCTGGCCGTGATGGCCGCCTGCTATTTGCCAGCCACCGTATTGGCGGCTGATCCCTCGTCTGTCGATCTCGATCAAGTGCCTGTTACTGGCAATCCTTTAGGGGTCGCCTCGGATGAGATGGTGGTGCCGGTATCTGTACTTGGTGGCCGTGAACTGAGTTTGCGTCGTCAAGGCACCTTGGGCGAAACCTTAAATGGCATCCCCGGCGTGACGGCCACCCAATTTGGCCCCAATGCCTCACGTCCTATTATTCGGGGTCTGGACGCCGAGCGGGTGCGCATCATGCAAAATGGCGTCGGTATTTTAGACGCGTCCTCTTTAAGTTTTGACCATGCGGTGGGGATTAATCCGCTGATTATTGAGCAAATTGATGTGGTGCGCGGGCCAGCTGCCTTGTTGTATGGGGGAAGCGCCGTCGGTGGTGTGGTCAACGCCATAGACCATCGTATCCCCAAAGAATCCCTCGATGGCTACACCGGCCGTGCCGAAGCCCGCTTTGGCGGGCCAGACAACACCCGTAATGGCGCGGCAGTGGTCGATGTGGGTAATGGCTTATTTGCATTGCATGCCGATGTTTATAGCAGCGAAACCAGCAATCTGGACATTCCAGGCTTTGCCGTGTCTAGACGCAAAAGCCAAGCCGATGGCACGCCGCGCGAAAATCGCGGCAAGTTGGTTAACAGTGATGCCTCGGCCAACGGCGGTGCACTCGGGGCGTCGTGGACGTTTGACCATGGCTATCTAGGGATTTCATACGCGGACAGTAATAATAATTACGGCACCGTGGCTGAAGAAGCCGTGCGCATTGATATGCAAAACCGCCGCACCGAGTTGGCTGGGGAGGTGCGTGATCTCAAAGGCCCCATACAAAAACTCAAACTGCGCATGGCGCACACGGATTATCAGCATGTGGAGCTGGAAGAAGGCGTGGTGGGCACCACATTTAAAAACCGTGGCATGCAGGGCAGCTTAGAGGCAACACATGTGCCTGTTGCAGGCATTCAAGGTGTGGTGGGTTATCAGTTTCAAAACACCCAATTTAGAGCCTTGGGTGATGAAGCGTTTGTGCCTAATGTGGGGACACAAGACCAAGCACTTTATGTATATGAAGAATATGCAATTGGCCCACATAAGCTCACTTTTGGTGGACGTACCGGTGAAACCCGTGTCAACTCCAGTGCCAGCGAAAACTTTAATGAGGCATTTAATCGTCGCTTTAATCCCAGCAGTTTTGCCTTTGGCGGCCTGTATCAGATTAACGAAGCATGGAGCACCACCATCAATCTGTCGCATAACGAACGTGCGCCCAGTTATTTTGAGCTGTATGCCAATGGCCCACATATCGCCACCGGACAGTTTGAGGTCGGGAATACCGAGCTGAAAAAAGAACGTTCGAATGGCATAGACGCGCAGCTTAAATGGAAGTCAGGCGGCCATAGCCTCACCTTGGGCGCCTATGCCACCCGCTTTAAGAACTTTATCGGGTTGTTCAATAGTGGCAGTACAAGGGGACTGGATCGAGAGTTAAACCCTGTAGATTTAGACGGCAATGGAGTTGCAGATGGCTCAGGGGAGGAAATTTTACCTGAAGCGATATTCCGTGCTGTGCCTGCAATGTTTAAAGGCCTAGAGATGGAGGGCAAGTTTGCGCTGGATGATGCCTGGACGCTCAAACTGCGTGGGGATTATGTGCACGCCAAAGACAAGCGCAACAATGACTATTTACCCCGCATCTCGCCGCTGCGTTTGGGGGGAGGCTTGGATTATCGTTCGGGGCCTTGGAACGCCAGAGTCGATGTGCTGCATGCCTTTAAGCAGAATAACGTTGCAGAAAACGAGCTTAAAACCGACGGCTACACCAATCTGAGTGCATTGGTTACCTATAAGCTACCGACCAAAACCCATGTTGAGCTATTTGCCCGTGCTAATAACTTGCTGAATGACGAGATCCGCGAGCATGCTTCATTTCTCAAAGATATTTCTCCAGCAGGTGCCAGAGCCGTGCTGATTGGTGCCCGCGCTGATTTTTAGATGCAAGCGTAGACCTTAAAAAGGGTGGCTAAGGCCACCCTTTTTGATGGTTTTGATTCAACCAAACAGAATCAAGCCCCAAACCACGGCCAGATTGACCAGCGCCAGCAGTACGGCCGCACTGCCGATGTCTTTTGCGCGTTTGGCTAAGGCATGACGCTCAATCGACACCCGGTCTACCACCGCCTCAACAGCGGAATTGAGCAGCTCGACGATCATGACCAGCAACACGCTGCCCACCATCAAAATACGGTGTACTGCCTCTGGCTCAAGATAAAACGTCAAAGGAATCAGTACCAGTGACAGCCAGACTTCTTGCCGGAAAGCATCCTCATGGGTGTAGGCCGCTTTAAAGCCATCCATAGAATAGCCAAAGGCATTGAGGAGTCTACGCAGGCCAGTTTTGCCTTTAAAGGGACTCTCTTGGTGGCTAATCGGTGAGTTGTTTTGCATGCGGGCTCTCTAATCTACGACAGGGGATTTAACATGCGCTATCATAACGCTTTTAGCAGTGGGTTGAGGAACGAACATGGCAAGAATGGTGCAATGCGTGAAACTGGGCAAAGAACTCGAGGGCATGGATTTTCCACCCTATCCCGGTGAGTTGGGTAAAAAGATTTATATGCATGTGTCTAAAGAGGCCTGGGCG
>JAIXZQ010000269.1 GCA_027489475.1 Methylophilus sp. | reverse complement strand
CGGCGTTTAATCACCAATCGATGTCTTTTCGTGATGGAAATCAGGGCGAGCTAGCTTTGCCTGCGGATCTCACCGCGTCATTTCAAGATGATCTAAACCATGTTTTAAAAGGGGCAGCGACGTCGCCAAGCGGAGAGATTTCAATCCTTCATGGTGATGCACGCGCTCTTAGTCAGATTCCTAAGAAATTCGATCTTGTTATCACATCTCCGCCGTATGCTAATCGAATGTCATACATTCGGGAACTACGCCCATACATGTATTGGTTGGGCTACCTACAAAGCGGCCGCGATGCAGGCGAACTCGATTGGCAGGCGATAGGTGGAACATGGGGAATTGCAACCAGTCGGTTGATGGAATGGGAAGCTTCAGCAGAAGCTTTTACGCCCAAATGGCTATCGGCGACGCTGGAGACTATTTCACACGCTGATAATGCAAATGGTAAATTACTTGCCAACTATGTCGCAAAATATTCAGATGATATGTGGCATCACTTTGAAGGCCTATCGAAAATTCTTAGCTCTGGGGCGGAAATCCATTATATCGTTGGAAATTCAACGTTTTATGGAACGCTGATGCCTACAGAAAAGCTATATGGAGATATGTTGTCCGAGCTTGGTTTCTCAAACATTGAGATGCGGCCAATACGCAAACGCAATTCCAAAAAGGAATTAATAGAATTTGATGTTTCAGCAAGAAAGTGAAGAACTTTAGCGAATTGCTGTCTAAGCCATGGCGATTTAGATGGAAGTTGATTGATCTGCATAGGTAAGCCGCGCACGATCAAAAAGTAACTGCAAATCGTTCTTTACCCCCCTTCCACAAGTTTAAAATCCATGCGTTCATTATGGGACGGCGGCAATGTTAGCCGACCGAGGATAGAGCGATGAATATCGACGATCAATGTAGTAGCGAACCGCTTGAACGCGGCTTGCAGGACGTTAGAAAACGCTTGGCGTAGCGCTCGATCATTCAGGGGCGCAAAGCCCGTCTGCCTAGCTTCCTGCAAGTCCTCAGACTGAGGCAGGAGGCAACATGAACAACCAGCAGAACTTCCCACAACTACCCGAACCCCGTGACCCTTGGCAGGGTTTCCCAGATGCAATTCCACAAATGACAGGGGCGGAACCCGCCCGCGTCTCTCGTCAACCTTATCGGCCACAGCGCACAGGTGGAGCCTTAAAAGGTATCCTTGGCGGGGGCTTTGCCATGATGGCCTTGCTTGTCCTCGCAGAAGCCGCCTTTGTTGAACCATTGAAACCTTCAACTTTGATTGGGACGTTTCAAGGGAACACAGAAGCCGTCGAAGTGGAGGCTAAGGCTGATGAAGTTTCTAGTTTTGAAGCCAAATTGGCCGAAGCCCGCACTGAAGGCGAACGGCAGGCAGAGCGGCGTTATCAAGCTGACTTGCGCGAGATCGAGCTAGGCTATCAGACCGATATCAGGACACTGCAAGCCGAACTTGATCGGACAAGCCAAGCATATGGCATCCTGTATCAGCGCACAAATCTTGTTGTGGACGCGGCTATGAAGCAGGAGGCTCAGCTCATTGACGCGCAAAGCCGCGCCATTGCTTCAGGCCAAGGCGGACTTGCAGCAGGTGCAGGACTTGCAGACGTAACTTGTCTGCTTGGCGCAGCCTTTGACAGCTACGAGCTGAAAGAGGCGTGCGGCGTCGGGCAGCAAATCCGGCAAGGCATGGTGCGGGAGCAAACCCAAGCCTTTAACGAAAGTCGAAGCAGTGTGTTTCAAGCCGTCTTCAATGGCCTTCCTGATCCTGCCCTTACGCGAGTAAGAGCCGATGAAGGCGCTACAGCTTCAGCTAACTAGAAACGCAAAAGGGGGGGGGCATAAGCCCCCCCCCGAAAATTATTTGTTCTTCTGTCTCAATTTGAAAACTAACAATCCGAGTTGAAATAAAGTTAGTGTTATAGATGCAGTAATTTTAATTATAGTAAGTGTTTCAATCATTTATGATCCTGTTGATATGCGTAGAGGAATTTCTAGGCATATCTATTTATGTAGATCAGAAGCGATTTTCGGTGCCGCCTGTAAAAAAATATCAGAGTCCCAATTCGTTCGACGAAGCGCGATAGGACGCCCGCCGCCGATGAAAATCACCTGAAGGCCGCTTTCACGATCAAAGTGTGAGGCTATTTCATCAAGCGTCATCAAAGGCACGTTATGCAGCGCCATAGTGGAGCCTGTCCCTTCTGTATTGGATTCCGAAGATGATCCGCCCTGGGTGTTTGAGGCGGAGCGCGAAACGGATCGCCCAGAAGATTGCGTGTGCGTTCTAGCATCTGTTCCAGAGTTGGCACGTCCGAGAAGGCCGAATAATCCGTCCCCGCCTTCCCGCGTTGCTTGCGCCGATAGAGCGGCCATATCTGACACGCCGTCAGCCGTGCCAGTTTGCACAGCATCCCCCGTTTGTTTGGATTCTCCCCAAGTCTTAGAGGACGATGACGCAACGGAGCTTGAGCGCGAGCTTGTCTCGCGCTCGATTTCAGTTTGCCCCATGCGCTTTGAGACCCATTCAAGGGTTGTTAGGTCAGTGTTGCCAAAGAATTGAAGGCATCCGGCATTGCCGAGAAATGTTTCCCAGCTTTCAGCATAATGGCGCTTGAGTTGCGCAAGGTCTTGAAGGATCGGCCAGAGCTTCACCCCAAAGCCAGCCATAAGCCCCGCCGCTTTCTCAATAGCTTCCAATCGGCCAAGCGCGGCAAATTCATCGAGCACAAAGAGGATCGACCCGCCCGAAGCTGGTTGTGATAGCCCCGCCATTTCAAGGCGCGTCAAGGTCAGATTGACCAAAAGTCGAAGCCAGCGTGCGTGAGTAGGAAGCGCACGAGCTGGCAAACACAAATAGACAGTGACGCCGCCCGATTCCGCTTTCAGTGCGTCAGGGTTGAAGCCAGCCCCCGAAAGGTTTTCAGCGACCGCAGGCGTGTCGAGAAATTTGGTATTGCGCCGCGCAGTTGAAAGCACCGAACCCCGTTCATTTTCCCCCATATCAAGGATCGCTTCTGCCACACCACGGATCACAGAAGCTACATAAGGGTTAGTTGCACCAGTGGCAGACATAGAGAACCAGAGCGCCGCAAAGGGCTTCACAGGCTTTACTTTCCCCGCCGCCTCATTCGCGGCTTGATCTGCTTCATCTTCTGATTTGCCGCCATCAAGCGCTTTCATGCGAGCTTTATGCGAGGCTTCTTCCCGCTTGAGCGCGGTCATGGTTGCCGCTGTTTCGGGATCACCTTCAAGCAGAAGCCGGCGCATCGCTGAAAGCGTGCGCGGCTTCCCTTCCCTTGTCAGGATATGAAGCAACAGCCCTTCAATGACCATGCGCCCGCTTTCGTCCCAATGAACATCCTTTGAGGAGCCTGAAACCGTGAGAGCGTCACCAATCGCCGCCACAAGGTCGATTGCCGCATCATCATCGCCCGCGATGAGATCGAGCGGATTAAAGCCAGCTCGCAATTCATCACCGACCGTTGCCACGCGATAGGGATCAAGAACGACGACTTTATGACCCGAACGACTAGCCCGCACGGCAGCCGTTAGGGACGCATTTTCCCCCTTGGGATCGATTACGAATGCAGAGTGCGGCCATGTCAGAAGGTTGGGCACAATGGCAGAACGACCTTTGCCAGCACGAGACCCCGCAACCGTGACCATGTGTCTATCATCACTATGTCCGATGATTTCATCTTTGCCATTTCGACCGAGCCAGATTGAGCCACTTTGCCAAAGCGAAGTGAGTTCCGACCATGACGCAGTAGCCAATGGGGACGAAGCTGAAGCCGTGTCTCTGAAATTACGAGGGAAAGGAGGGATCGAAGGCATACGACAGCTTAGCGCAGAAACTGGACACGTCGAGTGTGCTTGTGATATTATGGTAATAGGTAGGGCGCACTTTTGGGTTTTTTCAAAACCCGTGCACCGTGCCGAGGGCTTTTCCCGACCGATACGGCTCTGCGCTTGCGCTAGTCGCCTTCGTTCGGGCGGGTGTCCCTAGCCACAAAGTGGCAGACGACATCCTGACGCCCACGGCATAGGAGAGCGGATTTCCCCCTCTCCAAACCTCTCAGGAACCATGGGGCTTGCCCCTTGGAACCCCATAACCAGACCCGCCACATAGAAGCGGGCTGGAGCATCTGAAATGCTTGCCGCGTGCAGTTGGGTGGCCACCCACGCACTCAGAGCCAGCCTTTCAGAGCAACGCAATCAGATCGCCCGCTAGCAGGCGCACGATTGCGGTTGAATGTGCACGGCTTTGTGTGTCCGTGCGTCGGCAACCGTAATCGAAGGCGCAAAGCGATGGCGATCTATTCGTGCAATCTTACGAGCGTGGGCAAGACCACACACGCTTCAGGCACGAGCGGAGCGCATCTCCGCTACATTGCCCGCGAAGACGCCGAACCCGTTATCCTTGCCGAACATATCCCAAGTGACGCACAAGCCGCTCGCACGTGGATGGATCGCCAAGAAAGCGCCGACCGAAAAAATGCGCGTTTGATCGACAAGGTGCGGATCGCCCTCCCCCGTGAATTAAACAAGGAGCAACGGCTCGCGCTTGTTCAAGAGTTCGCGGGAGAGCTGACACAAAACCGCGTGCCTTGGTTTGCCGCTATCCATCAAGAAGGCAAGGATCAGGGAAACCCCCACCTTCACCTTGTCATTCGGGATCGCGATATTGAGACAGGCAAGCGCGTCTTAAAGCTTTCAGACAGCGCCCGCGACCGTGAAGCGGCAGGGCTAACACCCAAGGCGGCGGAATGGGTGCGGGAGCGTTGGGAAACCGTTTGCAATACCGCCCTTGAGCGGGCGGGCGTGGCTGCACGGATTGATCGCAGGTCACTCGAAGCCCAAGGCGTAGACCGTGAACCTACGATCCATATCGGCCCGAGAGCGTCACATATCGAAGCCAATGTGCGCCGCCCCGAAAGCAAATCGCGAATGACCGCAAATGGTAGAGAGATCGACTATCCCCGCATCGATCTGGGACGCACCCGCAATGAGCGTCAGGCGGAAATCATCGACCTTAATCTTGAACGTGCTGCCCGTTCACCCGACTTTGAAACACGGGCGCGGGCTAGACTTGAACGTGAGCAACGCAGCGCTGACCGCGTTCTTGAAAGCGGGCTTCGTGCAGACGCTAGAAAGCGGCGCTTTGAGGTCGATTCAGTCAAAAAGACACATCGCCTACGCTTAGATGATGTTCGCGCTAAAGAGGAGATGGAATCACGCGCCGCCCGTGAAGCTGTCAAGAAAGCGATAGCGCCCAAGATTGCGGATATGCGTAAGCAGCACACCCAGCAACGCGCTGACCTCAAAGCCAAAGAGAGCAAACTTTTGAACCGCTTGCTTGTCATGATTGATTTTACAGGCCGCACCAAGCGCACCCAAGAGGGCGCACGAAAAGCTTTGAGCGCCGTTCACAAGCGGGAACGTTCAAGCCTTGCCGCTGAGGCCAAAGACACCCGCAAGACTCAAGCAGAGGCAGTGAAGGCGAGGTATGCGCCAGAGCGGCAAGAGATAGCCGACAGCCGCAAGCGAGCTTTGTCTGGCCTTGCCGACCGTCACAGTCACGCCGAAACACGTGCTGACCAATCCCGCCAGCAACGCGAAGCCGAGCGTGAAAGCGCCCGCCGTCAGTTGGACACGAATTTGCGCACCTATAAAGCGGTTGCGCAAGATCGCGGAGCTAAACCGCGGGATCGTTCGCCGGGGCTTGGAAACTAACACCTTGTCAAAAATGTGCGAATCTGCAATCCTGCACATTGGCAGTTGTGCACAAATGCACACGTGCAGAAAGACACCATGAAAATCATCGCAATCGCAATGCAAAAGGGTGGCGTCGGGAAATCAACCCTTACCCGCTCTCTTGCCGTGGCCGCAGCCCTTGAAGGCCACAATGTCCTTGTCCTCGACATGGACACCCAACAAAGCACCAACCAATGGAAAGGACGGCGTGAAGCTCCCCTTCCCCTTGTTCGCTTTACAACTGAAATCGACTTGCAAGGCGAGCTAGATCGCGCCCGTAAGGCCGGGTGTGATCTAGTCCTAATCGACACGCCCCCTGCCCGTAGCACCGAAGCCCCCGCAGCGGTCGAGTTCTCTGACTTCGTGCTTGTCCCGTGCACAGCTGACATTGAAGCGTTCGAACAGCTTCCCCGCACAGCCCGTCTTGCCAGAACAACAGGCAAGCCAGCCGCCGCCGTTTTGACTATGGCAACGCCAAACAGCCGAAGCGAGCTGGAGGTAGCACACAAGGTCTTTGAAACAGTTGGCCTTGAAGTGGCACCACAACAGCTTCACCGCCTCAAAGTTCATAGAGACGCCAGCCGCCTAGGGCTATCAGCCCAAGAGCTTGAACCAACAAGCAAAGCCGCCGAGGAAATCAAAAGCCTTGCGGTTTGGGTGTTTGAACGTATCGGTTTGATAAGTGCAAATGTGCAAAATCGCACACGTGCACGTGTGCACAAAAAGGACGCGGCATGAGCAAGACCAATCGCAAAGCATCCGCAACAGACTTTCTAGCGGCCATGAATCTGGACGCACCCCCAGAGGCAAGCTCGCAAGCCGCCAAAATCCCAACACGGCCAGCCCCAAAGCCCACAGAAGCGGAATCCGTTTTGAGTGCAGCCGCAAGGTCACGCGCAGAGGCAGGAAAGAAGCACATAGGCGCGTATCTTGACCCTGAGACCGTGGAGCGCTTCGCAATCCTTCGCGCCCGTCTCAGGCTCGATAATTCGGCTTTAGTGAAGCACGCAATCGACCAACTCTTTCAGAAGGTCGAGGCGGATCGTAAATTCGGAGAATAAAGCGCAAGCCCAACGGGGGCAGGGGCTAACCTGCCCGCATTGGGCGGCGTGTATGGCACGCCTTGCAAAAGCCTAAGAAGGCTGCATCAGGATTTTTGATATCCTTGCGTCCTTTGCTGTCCCAATAGGCTAGAAAGTCCGCTTTCAAAGCGTGGACGTCATAGCCAGGCGCTACGCGCTTGGCTCTTTCAAGTGCATCGTCAGACACACGAGGGAAAAGAGAAATTTGATTTGAGCTGAACCGTGCCGAGCGCGGCGTGAACGTCACTTTGTCCGCCTCGACATCGAGCACGACACCATAATCGGGAAAGTGCCTATGCACGCGATCTTGATCCGATATGGTTTTGACAAGCCGCTTAAACTCAAAAGACTTCGAACGTGAACCACACTTTGCTTGCAGCGTATCAAGGCAAAATGTGACGGCCTTTCCCGGAAAGCCACAATGCTTTCGGGCTATCTCATAAAGCCTTCGCTCTAAAGGCTTACGCAAACGAAAATAGGCACGGTTAAGCGTCAAAACTTCCTTTGCGCGTATTGCATTGAACACCCAATCCGATAGGCGCACTTCAACATCCTGCATCCTCCCATCACGAGTCTCGCGCACGATCCTCGCTCGATCTATGAGGCTGAAAACATCTAGCTCCTCACGTTCGCCGGTGATGATATTTGTTTCGATTTGTGTGCCTTGAAGACGCTTTAAGGCTGCACGAAGTTGCTCATAGCCGCGCCCGTCAGTGCCTCTATTGGTCGAAACCATCAATTCATGCGCCTTAAAGCGCACGACTTGGCTCACTTGTTTTCCTGAATTTATCGCGGCCATGAGCTGGCTAATGCAATAGATCAGCACATCGCGATCATGAACCGTCGCAAGCCCCAGCTCGCCGGGTGACACTCGCACAAAGCTTTTGCCGTGCCGATACTCACGCGCTTCCATATCGGGCTTTGTGGACACGCTGAAAATAGGATGCTCCATGGACGCCATGTCACCCTTTGGGGCGGCGTCGAATATATCGCACACGAAGAAGTCCTGCTGTGGATGACGATCCGGCAGGAGAGGGGAGCGGTCTTCGAGAATCGTGTTTTCACCCATAAACACGACGCTAACGTGTTTTCACACATAAGCTCAATAGGGTTCGTGCTTTCACACATAAGGTCTGTGGATAACTATCCTTGCCCCTGACGTGTTATCACCCATAAAGATTCGTGCTTTCACACATGAAACTTCGTGTTATCACCCATAAGCCCAATCTGTAACACATTGATATAAATTATTAAAATGCCGATTATTTACGGTGTAACACCTAATAACTCTATTTAACACAAAGCGCGATCGCCTGAAAAAGAAGAGAATCGGTGTTCGCCTACGGCTCACAAATTTTTATAAAGGGGCTTTGCCCCTTGTTCCGACACAAGGACAATATCACGGTGCTCGCTCTGGAAAGCCCTCCCTGCAAGGAGCCCGGCGCTTCGCGCCACCCTTTCGGGATCGGCTACGCCGACAAGGGGCTTGCCTGCCGCTCCGCTCCGCGATTCACTTGAAAGTGTCGGGACGAGGGACGTCTTTAGCCGCCCTTCGGGCGGCGTTCTCCACGCCTGCGGCGCGTCGAACAAGGGACGGTGATTTTTGTCGATGGCTGGAGCATCCAGTAAGTAGGATGAAACAGGCGAAGCTGGACTCTATCGGCAAAGCTCTCCAGTAAACGAATGGTCGATAAAAGCTCAAAACCGAACGGTTTTGAGCTAGTTTCTTGGGGATAAGAAATTCAATGACTTGGCACACCCATAACCGTGGTTCAAAATAAAACAATGAAAATTGGCTACACCAGAATATCTCGAGGAGACCACCAAGACAGCACAGCGCAGATTGAAGCGCTACGTGCTGCTGGTTGCGAGAAGATATTCTCTGAAGAAGCATCCGGCTCACAAACAGATCGCCCTGAATTGAGTGTGATCCTTAAATCATTGTCAAAAGGCGATATCCTTGTCGTATGGAAACTGGATCGGTTATCGCGTTCCCTTCGTGATCTTTTGTTTACATTAGAGCGGATTGAAAAAGCAGGTGCAGGCTTTCAGTCGCTCACAGAGGCCATCGATACAAATACAGCATCGGGTAGGTTTTTAATGCAGATACTCGGTGCCTTTGCCGAATTTGAACGTGAGATGATTAGAGAACGGACACTGCATGGCTTAGAAAGTGCTCGGAGAGCAGGTAAACATATTGGCCGCAAACCAAAATTAAAGCCTGACCAAACAGCTGAAATAATAAGGATTATTAAAGAAGGGCGAGGCACACCAAAGCACGCAGCCAGCATATTCAATGTCTCATTATCAACCGTGAAACGTTTGTTATCTAATCACAGAGAAAGAACTGCCGCATGACAAATGACGAAATTTATTTGAAAACTGTCATAAATCCAATACGGGTTTGCGCAAACTACAAGCCAAAATTTGGGCAAGGGCGAAGTGCTGGATTAGAATTGCCAGAATTTAGAAATCTTTATCAATCAGACCCTTTTTATTGTTGGTTCGGATTAGACAATCCTTTGATGTATGCAGCGCATAAAGCTGCTGGTGGGATGACTAGTGTTTATCGTCAAATAGGTATCGGTTGTGAAAAACTTTTTAGACAGATTTTGCGTGATCAGTTGGGTCTTTCCGAAGAATCTGCAAACTGGTCTTACACAGTTCCAACAGCAGGCGGAAAAACTAGAACACTTTACCTTGATGGACGTGTCCGTTTAGCTGACATTCAGGACAGCGTCGCACGTGCTCGGTTTCATGACTGGATGAAAAATGCGGCAGAAGATGCAGGCGTTTCTGATTCAATTTTTGCGTCATTAGAAGGCACAATTTTCGAAGTTAGGCAGGGATATAAAAGCAAAGATTCTAAACGTCAAAATGCAGATATCGCCAACGCCGCAACAGCATACGCAAGTGCGTATTTGCCGTGTGCCTCAATCCTGTCAGCCCAAATCGATGGAGATATTCTGCTTCGCTACCGAGGTGAAAGATGGTCTGTGCTAACAGGTGTTGTTGGGTTAAACGACCCACTGCGATCAACTTACGACTTCATGGCAAACGTAGTCGGTTATGATTTAGCAGGATTTTTCCAACGCAACAGCGATCAACTAAAAACGGAAATTGACAGCGTGTTGCGTGCGTTGCTCACGGCAGAGGTATCATGAAACCAGACCTTGCAACAGTCACAACGTTGAAGCAGCGAGCCGACTACACCCAAAAATATAATCACAAATCAGGCCGCCATGGCTGGCTTCGTCTGACACCTGCCTATTCAGTCAAAGTCGTAGATGAAATTCTAGAAAACTACCCAGACATCCCAGATCATGTTTTAGACCCATTTTGTGGCACAGCTACGACAGCGTTATGTGCCGCAAGTTGTGGATTTAGAGCAACAACCGTTGAGATAAATCCTTTTCTGGTTTGGTTAGCAAACGCGAAAACAGCAACATACACGGCGGCTAACATTGTATCTACGCGTCACGCGTGCGCCGAAGCTTTGGCAATGCTCGGAAAAAAAGCATTTCAAACAATGCCAGAACCTCCCATACATAACATAGCTCGCTGGTGGAGTGAGCCTGCCCGAGTCTTTCTGTGTGGATTGCGTCCTGCGATAGAGCTAGTGACTGAACCTAATAGCCCAGAGAGAGCACTGCTACTGGTTGCATTTTGCCGCACCTTAATAGCGCTCTCTAATGCGGCGTTTAATCACCAATCGATGTCTTTTCGTGATGGAAATCAGGGCGAGCTAGCTTTGCCTGCGGATCTCACCGCGTCATTTCAAGATGATCTAAACCATGTTTTAAAAGGGGCAGCG
>JAIXZQ010000095.1 GCA_027489475.1 Methylophilus sp. | reverse complement strand
GGCTGGTGGCCAGTGGCAGAATGTGCTTGCCATCCACCATCACCATAAAGCTGGCTTCTTCGCCTTGTAAAAACTCTTCAATCACCACTCTTGCGCCAGCATCGCCGAGCTTGTTGTCTGACAACATGGCATCGACCGCTGCATGGGCTTCTTCTAAGGACATGGCCACCACCACGCCCTTACCTGCCGCCAGCCCATCCGCTTTAATCACAATCGGCGCGCCTTCAGCGTCGATATAGGCATGTGCCTGAGTCGCATCGCTAAAGGTCTGGTATTTGGCAGTGGGAATCTGGTGACGCACCATAAAGGCTTTGGCAAAATCTTTTGAGCTTTCAAGCTGCGCCGCAGCTTTGGTCGGGCCAAAAATTTTCAGCCCGGCACCACGAAACGCATCGACCACGCCTTGCGATAGCGGCGCTTCGGGGCCGACGATGGTTAGCGCAATCTGTTCATCTTCGGCAAACTTGACCAGCTCGTCGATGCGTGTAATCGGCACATTGACCATATCGGGATCGCTGGCCGTTCCAGCATTGCCTGGGGCCACATAGACGCGGCTAACAGCCTTATTTTGTGCCACTTTCCAGGCCAGTGCGTGCTCACGTCCACCTGAACCAATTACTAAAATTTTCATTGTTATTGCCTAATATTAAGTTATGTCCGCACCGCGGATTCGATCTTGCGCCCGCGCAGAGCGTTAGGGCGAGTCACCGCAGCGGTGGCGCAACCATGCGCTGTTGAAAATTAATGTCTAAAATGGCGAATCCCAGTCACCACCATCGCCAGACCACATTCATCGGCCGCCGCGATGACCTCTTCATCACGCATGCTGCCGCCTGGATGAATGACGGCACTGGCCCCGGCGTCGGCCAACACATCTACACCGTCTCTAAACGGGAAAAAGGCATCTGAAGCCACCACCGAGCCTTGCAGACTTAAGCCTGCATTCTGCGCTTTGATGGCGGCAATTTTGGTGCTATCTACCCGGCTCATTTGGCCAGCGCCCACGCCTAAAGTCATGCCGCCGCCACAAAACACAATGGCATTGGATTTGACATATTTAGCCACGTTCCAAGCAAACAATAAATCTTGCAGTTGTTGAGGACTGGGTTGCAGTTTGGTCACGACTTTGATGTCCGACAGGTGCAAGTCATGGTTATCCGCGGTTTGCAGCAAAATGCCTGACCCAATGCGCTTGGAATCTACGGCATTACGGCCTTGTAACCAAGCATTATCGCCGCCGGTAGGCAAGGCGATTTGCAGCACACGTACATTGACTTTGGCGCTTAACAGCGCCAGCGCTTGCGGGCTAAATTCAGGTGCAATTAATACTTCGACAAACTGTTTGCCGACGGCTTCAGCCGCGGCCGCATCCAGTGGACAGTTAAACGCGATGATGCCGCCAAAGGCGGAGGTCGGGTCGGTTTTAAACGCTTTGCTGTAAGCTTCTAAGGCGTTGGCGCCCAAGGCAACGCCGCATGGATTGGCATGTTTAACAATCACACATGCCGGGCCGTTAAACGATTTCACGGCCTCCCATGCCGCGTCTGCATCGGCAATATTGTTATAGCTCAGTTCTTTGCCTTGCAGTTGTTGTGCGGTGGCCAGGCTGCCGGGTGCCGGATGCAGGTCACGGTAGAAGGCGGCTTGCTGGTGACTGTTTTCGCCATAACGTAGGTCTTGCACCTTAACAAAGTGGCTGTTCATTTGTGCTGGGAACGCCTGCAATACTTGCTTACCTTGCTGTTCACTCTGGGCGAAATCGATGGCAGACAAATAATTGCTGATGGCTGCGTCATATTGGGCAATACGGTTAAATGCCGCCACTGACAATTTAAAGCGGGTGGCTTTGGAAACGGCCCCATGCTGTGCCTGCATTTCTGCAATTACCTCGGCATATTGCGCGGCATCGGTCAGCACAGCCACGTCTTGCCAGTTTTTAGCGGCTGAGCGCACCATGGCTGGACCGCCAATATCGATGTTCTCAATCGCATCTTCCAAGCTACAATCCGGCTTGGCCACGGTGGCTTCAAACGGATATAGATTAACCACCAGCAGGTCTATGGGCGCAATGCCGTGCTGTTGCATCGAGGCCACATGGGTCGCTAAGTCACGACGCCCAAGCAGACCACCATGTACTTTGGGGTGCAGTGTCTTGACTCGGCCATCCAACATCTCAGGAAACCCAGTGAAGTCGCTGACTTCTTTAACTGGAAGGCTGTGGTCTCTCAATAATTTGGCAGTGCCGCCTGTAGAGAGGAGTTCAACCCCGTGCTGATGTAGGGCTTGTGCCAGTTCGAGTACCCCGGTTTTATCGGAGACACTGATTAGCGCGCGTTTGATGGTCGTCATAGAATCGTAGATGAGGTCATGTAAATACAATAAAAAAGCCTTGTTGTGCCAGCACAACAAGGCCGTGTTAAATCACTCTAGGCCATGGGTGGCCATTTTTTTTCTGAGCGTATTGCGGTTGATACCCAGGATGTCTGCGGCTTTGCTTTGGTTGCCGCCCACTTTGTTGAGCACATATTCGAGCATGGGTTTTTCAACACAGTGCAGCACCATGTCGTAAATCGCATGCGGCGGCTGGCCATCCAGATGCATGAAATAATCATCCAGTGCGCCGCGCACGGCCAAGCTGAGTTTAGGTTCGTTTTGCATTATGCAGCCAATTCCTCATCACTGTCCTCGGCTTCTTCAGCATAAATCAGGCGCTCATTGCGGGCGCGCAGTTCGGCAAAAAAGTCGTTGATGGCTTGTAATTGCAAGTCTATGGTCTGCAAGGTATTCATGTTGTGGCGGAAAGCGGCAGAGCCAGACAAGCCTTTGGTATACCAAGAGATATGTTTGCGTGCGACGCGCATGCCGGTCAATTCGCCATAAAACGTATACAGGTCTTGCAGATGTTCCAGCATCACTTGATGGATTTCATCCACCGTGGGCGGTAACAGGTGTTCGCCGGTCTTTAAAAAGTGCTCAGTTTCACGGAAAATCCATGGACGCCCCTGTGCCGCACGGCCAATCATCACGGCGTCGGCTTGCGTGTAATCGAGCACAAATTTAGCTTTTTCTGGGGTAGTGATATCGCCATTGGCAATCAAGGGAATAGAAATCGCCTGTTTTACCGCTGCGATGGTGTCGTACTCGGCGTCGCCATGGTAAAGATCGTTGCGGGTACGGCCATGAATGGTCAAGGCTTGAACGCCGATGTCTTCCGCCATGCGAGCAATCTGGATGGCGTTTTTGTTTTGTCTGTCCCACCCGGTACGAATTTTCAATGTCACGGGGACATCTACCGCATTGACCACCGCTTTTAGAATCTGCGACACCAGCGGCTCGTCGCGCAACAAAGCAGACCCAGCCATCACATTACAGATTTTTTTGGCGGGACATCCCATATTGATATCGATGATTTGTGCGCCGTTGTCTACATTGTGTTTGGCGGCTTCAGCCATCATGGCAGGGTCGGCGCCTGCAATCTGTACCGAAATTGGACTGACTTCGCCCTCATGGTTGGCACGTCGTTTGGTTTTTTCACTGCCGTAGAGCAATGAGTTTGAGGTCACCATTTCTGAAACCGCCAGCCCAGCCCCCATTTTTTTGCACAGCATGCGAAAGGGACGGTCTGTCACGCCAGCCATGGGCGCCACCACCAGATTGTTCTTTAATTCATGAGGGCCGATATGCATTGCGAGGCCTGCCAGATAAGTCAGTGAAAAGACTAACTATTTTAACTGCAAATCAAGCTACAGGGAATGCACAACGGCAAATAGTGCTTATTTTTTACGCAGTTTGATGTGTGTGTCTATCAGTTGTAAGGCGCGTTGTCTAAACAAGACGCCCTCGGTGTCTTTAACCCACATATGCAATAGGCCAGAAAAAAACAAGTGGGTGTCCATGGCCAGTTCGGCGGCGCTCAGCTGATTGCCTACTTGGCCCAAGGCTTGCGCTTGGGCATAGGTTTGTTCCAACTTATGCACCAGCCCGCTGCAATTACTCAAAATAGATTTCAACACATCGGCAAATTCATCTACATATTCGCACTTGGTCATCATCACCTCATAAGTTGCGCGCGTGGTGGTGTCTTGATCGAGGATATGAATGGTGTTGTTTAAGTGGGTATGAATGCGGCCTAAGGGATCATTGTTGGCACTGTCGGTATGGCCCAGCAGGGTGTCGTCCATGCGGTCTATCAGGGGGAGATAGACCTCTTCGCGCATGGCATGAAACAGCTCGGCTTTGTTTTGAAAATGCCAATACACCGCCCCCCGCGTCACACTGGCGTGCGAAGCAATTTGCTCTAGGCTGGTTCGGCTCACGCCTTTTTGCAAAAACATCTCTCTGGCCGCATCGATGATGCGTTGACGGGTGATGGCAGCGTCTTCTTTCGTTTTTCGAACCATGTAGGGGTCGCTCTTTTAAGATTTCATTAAAATTTAACGCATATACATTAGTTTAACAGCAGTTCTCTGCCACGCATGGGGGTGCCCGATTGGCCATGATGCAATGAACCTCTCGCTCGGCCAAGTCCACCTCCCTCATCACGATCACTGTCGTGCGACGGGCAGATTTGCGGCATACTCAGTCATCCGCTTAAGGCGTGGGGCATTTATGCGGCCTCGCCCTAAAAAACCAACCCCATTGCAACTTTGCTGTTTACATACATACATGTTTGTATATAATATACATCCAATACTGTATGTAATCAAGACAAATTTAAACATCGCTTAGAGGATAACATGTTGATTTCACAGACGATCCAGTCATCTCGCACCTGGTTATTGCTGGCTATTGGGCTGGCATTGGCCGCTTGCGGCAAGTCATCCCCACCGCAAGCTGCGGCAGCAGGTGCCATGCCGGCGTTGCCTGTGGCGACACAAACCATGGTCGCCGAGACGGTGCCGGTGCAAACCGAGGTGGTGGCACAAACCGAGGGTGCCAAACAGATTGAGGTCAGGCCACGCGTGGGCGGCATTGTGCTGAAACGCTTGTATCAAGAAGGTGAATCGGTCAAAGCCGGGCAAGACATGTTTTTAATTGATCCTGTGCCTTATCAGTTGCAAGTTGAGCAAGTACGCGCCTTGATTGCCCAGCAAAAAGCGCGCATTGAACAAACTGCGCGCGAGGCACAGCGTTTGAAAGGCCTGTTAGACACCCGCTCAATCAGCCAGCGCGAATATGACAACGCGGCCTCAGACAACGCAGTTGCCAGCGCCACGTTGCTGCAATACCAGGCCCAGTTGCGCGAAGCAGAACTGAATCTGTCATACACACATGTCAAAGCGCCCGAGAGTGGGATTGCTGGGCGGTTTGTGCTGTCTGAAGGTGCCTTGGTCACAGCCAATACCAGCTTGCTCAGTACGATTGTGCAAGTGTCACCGATTTGGGTGCGTTTCAGTTTATCTGAATCTGAGCTGATGGCGCTGGGTGGGCATTTACGTCCGGGCAAGGTGCAGGATGTGCGCTTGTTATTGGCCGATGGCAATGAATATGCGCAATCCGGCAAAATCAATTTTTCAGCCAGCCAGATAGACCCTGCGTTGGGTACACAGCAATTACGCGCTGAGTTTCAAAATCCCAACAACCAACTCCTGCCCGGCCAATTTGTGCGGGTACGCTTAACCACTGGTCAGCGCGATGGCGTCTATTTGGTGCCGCAAACTGCGGTATTAACCGGGCAACAGGGTAAGTTTGTGTATGTGGCAGAAAAAGACAAGCAAGGCCAAACCATCGCGGCCGTGCGGCCTATCGTGGCAGGTGGCTGGTTAGGGCAGCGCTGGATGGTGCTGGAGGGGTTGAATGCAGGCGATGCTGTGATTGTGGATAACCTGATTAAAGTCCGCCCAGGGGCGCCCATTGCGCCCCATGCTGCAGAGGCTGCACCCGAAAAGCGCTAACCCGATTCGCATTACGTCCATTCAAGACATATTAACGCTACTGGTTGACATTGAATCAGCCAGCGCAGGGAACCCGAGATGACCCGATTTTTTATCACCCGTCCAATTTTTGCCAGTGTGCTGTCCATTATCATTGTTTTGGCTGGGCTGGCGGCCGCGTTTAAATTACCCATCGCACAATATCCGCAGATTGCGCCGCCCACTGTGCTGATTACGGCCAGCTATCCAGGTGCCAGTGCGGAGACCTTGTCTAAAACAGTCGCTGCGCCGATTGAAGAGCAGCTCAGTGGCGTCGAAAACCTGCTGTATTTCAACTCCAGTTCAGACAGCAGCGGTACCTTGACCATTACCGCCACCTTTGATGTCGGCACCAATGTCGATCAGGCAACGTTTAACGTCAGCAACCGCGTCAATATCGCGTTGCCACGCTTGCCCGAAGATGTGCGCCGCACTGGGGTCGTGGTGCAAAAGCGCTCAAATGATATTTTGCTGGTGGTCATGCTGACGTCTAAAAATAAAGCGCATAACCGCCTGTATTTGAGCAACTACGCGACCTTAAACCTGCTTGATGAATTTAAGCGTATCAAAGGCGTGGGCGATGTCACCATTTTTGGTGGCCAAGATTACTCTATGCGGGTTTGGTTACGGCCCGATCGCATGGCGCAGTTGGGCGTATCGACCAGCGATATCGCTGCCGCCATCAGTGCGCAAAACGCCCAGTATGCGGCCGGTAAAATCGGCGCTGAGCCAG
>JAIXZQ010000104.1 GCA_027489475.1 Methylophilus sp. | reverse complement strand
GGTCATAGCATTGGCGATAATGACGGGCCAATCGCCAATCAAACAGCCATAGATTAGCCAACACACAACACCACTGGTAAAAATACTGTACATGGGCAACGAGATGCCGCTTAAATCCCGTGTTTGCCATGACTTGAGTACCTGCGGGACAAAAGCGAATGTGGTACAACAGGCAGCCAGTGCGCCGATAGCGGTTTGCCAATTCATGATAAATCCTCCACCTCGGCACCAAACATTTGCAGCTTGAGCTTTTTCAACTGGTCGCGGTAGTCGGCTGCTTTTTCAAACTCGAGATTCTTGGCAGCATCATGCATGGCTTTTTCCAGGCGTTTGAGTTCTTTGGTCAAGGTTTTTTCGCTCATGGCTGCATAGCTAGCTTGCTCTTGTGCCGCTTTGCGTTCACGTTGCGCTTCATCCTTATCATACACGCCATCGATAATATCTTTAATCCGCTTGCTGACGCCTTTGGGTGTAATGCCATTCGCCGCGTTAAAAGCCAGCTGAATTTTACGACGGCGGTCGGCTTCGTCCATCGCCAGCTTCATGCTGCGCGTAATACTGTTGGCGTAAAAAATCACGCGGCCATTGAGGTTACGCGCCGCACGGCCAGCGGTTTGTATCAGGGATCGCTCAGAGCGTAAAAAGCCTTCTTTATCGGCATCCAGCACCGCCACCAACGAGACTTCTGGGATATCCAAGCCTTCGCGTAACAGGTTAATGCCCACCAGCACATCAAACTCGCCCAAGCGCAAATCGCGGATAATTTCTACGCGCTCTACCGTATCAATATCGCTATGCAGATAGCGCACTTTGACGCCATGCTCGTTTAGATAGTCGGTCAAGTCTTCTGCCATACGTTTGGTCAGCGTAGTGGCCAACACGCGCTCACCCACCGCCACACGCAGTTTGATTTCACCCAACAGGTCATCCACTTGCGTATCCGCTGGTTTGACGGTGATTTCCGGGTCTACCAAGCCGGTGGGCCGCGCAATCATCTCCACCACTTGCTGCTGATGATTCTTTTCATAATCCGCCGGGGTGGCCGAGACAAACACGCATTGCCGCATGATGCGCTCAAACTCTTCAAACTTGAGCGGACGGTTATCCATGGCGGATGGCAAGCGCCAGCCATAATCGACCAAGTTTGCCTTACGCGAGCGGTCACCCAGATACATGCCGCCAATCTGCGGCACAGTGACATGGCTTTCATCAATAATCATCAGCGCTTGTTGCGGCAAATAATCAATCAAGGTCGGGGGCGGGTCGCCGGGATTGCGGCCCGTTAAATGGCGGCTATAGTTCTCAATGCCTTTGCAAAAGCCGATTTCATTCAGCATTTCTAAATCAAAGCGGGTGCGCTGTTCTATGCGTTGCGCCTCGACCAGTTTGTTTTCACTTAAAAAGAAACTCACGCGCTGACGCAGTTCTTCTTTAATCGTCTCCATGGCGCGTATGGTGGCCTCGCGCGCGGTCACATAATGGCTGGAGGGGAAAATACGGAAGTTATGGATTTTGTTGTGCACCTGTCCAGTCAGCGGATCAAACAATTGTATGCTGTCTATCTCCTCGTCAAACAGGCTAATGCGCACCGCCGTCTCACTGTTTTCTGACGGAAACACATCGATAATATCGCCACGCACCCTAAAGCTGCCGCGGCTAAAATCAAAATCGTTGCGGTCATATTGCATGGCAATTAACTGCGCCACCACGTCTTTTTGGCTGATTTTTTTGCCTTGATGGATATGCAGCACCATGCCGTGGTATTCGCCAGGATCGCCAATGCCATAAATCGCAGACACGGTGGCCACAATGATAGCATCTTCACGCTCCAGCAACGCCTTGGTGGCTGAGAGCCGCATTTGTTCGATATGCTCGTTAATGCTGGAATCTTTTTCGATAAACAAATCGCGCGAAGGCACATAAGCCTCGGGCTGGTAATAGTCGTAATAACTGACGAAGTACTCCACCGCGTTATTGGGAAAAAACTCCCTAAACTCGCTGTAGAGCTGCGCAGCCAAGGTTTTGTTGGGCGCCATGACAATGGCCGGTTTGCCCGTGCGGGCAATCACATTGGCCATGGTGTAGGTTTTGCCCGAGCCGGTCACACCGAGCAAGGTTTGAAATTTCAAGCCATCATGAATGCCTTGTGTCAGCTTTTCAATCGCCTGTGGCTGATCGCCAGCGGGTGGAAACG
Source organism: Methylophilus sp. (assembly GCA_027489475.1). GTDB lineage: Bacteria > Pseudomonadota > Gammaproteobacteria > Burkholderiales > Methylophilaceae > Methylophilus. Next base: position 3,299 of record JAIXZQ010000104.1, on the reverse strand, counting down.
GCTGGTGTAACTCGTATTTACTGCCTGGAAAAGTGACAATCACAACAACATTCTGAGTGAGCAAAAGAGGCGTTTATTTTAACTGCTTTTGTTCAGCAAGGCGTATGATTTATACCGTTTTGATTGACGACCACATGAACTTTTGTGGCAGGGTCCAGTCAGTCTTGCATGCTGATAAATATAACGGGGATGGTAGTGAGATTTTTTCTGATAGTGGCACTTACAATCAGTGCATGGAGTGCGCAAGCCTACGATAAACAAGCCCTGATAGAATCCTATTTCAGCGTGGTGATGGTGCGTGGATATAACAATGATGGCGGCATGGCCTACGGGTCTGGTGTGGTGGTGGCCGAAAATACCGTGGTCACTAATTGCCATGTGTTGCGTGCCACCAAGCAACCCTGGATTTCTCGCGGTGAAGACACCTACCCGATTACCACCGTCAAAGCCGATGTTTGGCATGACCTCTGTCTGGTCACCACACAAAATTTACCCACCAAACCCGTCATCCGTGGCGATAGCCGTAAGCTGACACGCGGTCAAGAAATCACCGCCATTGGCCACTCCAACGGCGTGCCCTCCCCCATTACCTCTGTAGGTGAAGTGCAAGGCCTGTATCCAATGGCGGCTGGCAACATGATACGTAGCAGCGCCAAATTTTTAATGGGTGCCAGCGGCAGTGGTTTGTTTGATATGGATGGCAAACTGGTGGGCATTAACACCTTTAAAACCGCGGGCAACGGTGGCAGCATCCACTTTGCCTTACCGGTTGAGTGGCTGGCCAAACTTGAGCAAACAGAGGCCAGTACCGAGTTTCCAATCCGAGGCATGGCGTTGTGGGAAGAGGATGAAGACCGCAAACCGTTTTACATGCGTGCAGCCGTGCCTGAATCACGCCAAGACTGGCCCACGTTAGAAAAAGTCAGTACCCAATGGACAGCGCAAGAAACCACCAGCCCAGATGCTTGGTTTAGCCTAGGCTTGGCTGAACTGTCTCTTAAGCACTACGACCAAGCGGCCAATGCCTTTGAAAAAACCGTGCGTTTGGACAACAGTTTTGTTGAGGCTTGGTTTAGACGTGGTGAAGTGGCGCAAAAACTGGGTGATAACCAAACAGTCATTGCGGTGGAATCAGAATTACAAAAAATTGACCCTGAATTGGTGTCGGTATATGAGCAATATTTGGGCTGCAAAAAGGGCTGCGCCCCCTAAGACAAAGCGTTAAGAAACAGACACAAAAACACCCCGCTTGTGCTTCCACAGCGGGGTGTTTTTGCGTAAAATGTTTCGATTTTTAAAGCTTTGCGGGCCGCTGTGCGCCTGCCCTCGCCCGGACAAACCAACAAGGATCTGATCTTGAGTCAAGCTGCTGCCAACGTGCTGTCTGCACGCGTGTTATCCATCAAAGAATCACCCACCTTGGCCATTACCGCCAAAGCGGCACGCTATAAAGCCGAAGGCCGTCCGATTATTGGCTTGGCCGCAGGTGAACCCGATTTTGATACGCCGCAACACATTAAAGACGCCGCCAAGGCCGCTATTGATGCGGGTTATACCAAATACACGCCTGTCAGCGGTATTCCGGCACTGAAAAAAGCCATCGTCAACAAATTTAAGCAAGAAAACGGCTTTGATTACACAGTGAATGACGTCATTGTCGGTGTTGGCGGCAAACAAACCATTTTTAATCTGTGTTTAGCTGTGCTGAATGCGGGCGACGAAGTCATTGTGCCTGCGCCTTACTGGGTGAGCTATGCCGATATCGCCATGGTGGCCGAAGCCACGCCCGTCATTATCGAATGTGGGATTGAGCAAGGCTTTAAATTATTGCCTGCACAACTGGAAGCCGCTATTACGCCGCGAACCAAACTGGTCATGTTTAACTCACCCTCCAACCCCACAGGGGCGGTGTACAGTTTGGCTGAATTGCAAGCCTTGGGCGAAGTTCTGCTCAAGCATCCGCATGTGTTGGTCGCCACCGATGACATGTATGAACATGTCAATCTGACCGGAGAGCCATTCTACAACATCCTCAATGCCACGCCTGCACTCAAAAACCGCTGCATTGTTTTAAATGGTGTTTCCAAGGCTTACTCAATGACAGGCTGGCGTATTGGCTACGCCGCAGGCCCCGCTTATATCATCAAAGCGATGGAAATCCTGCAAAGCCAGTCCACCAGTAATCCGACCTCTATCTCACAATACGCTGCCGAGGCAGCCTTAAGTGGCTCGCAAGACTGTATCAAACCCATGGTGGCTGCGTTTCGTGAACGCCATAGCTATGTGGTTAACCGCTTTAATGCCATGCCCGGCCTGAGTTGCCTGATGGCAGGTGGCGCGTTTTACGCGTTCCCCGATGCCCGTCAAGCCATCAGCCGCTTGTATGCAGCTGGAAAACTGAGTGCCAATACCGACATGGCGCTCGCTGACTATCTGCTAGAAGCCCACAACGTCGCTGTGGTGCCCGGCTCAGCGTTTGGTGCCGAAGGCTATTTCCGCATTTCATTCGCCACCAGCATGGACAACTTGCGTGAAGCGCTAGACCGCATTGAAGTCGCTCTCAAATAATAGGCTTGTTGTTTAAAAAAGCGCCTTTGAGGCGCTTTTTTTATTGTCGAATAACGACTATCCTCCCCATGTATTCGCAGATGCAATCCAATCAAAAGGCGACTCGCCAAGCCCTTGGCAGGCAAACGACAACCTCGCTTTGACGGCCGATAAAAAATATAAAAAATTTCGCAGAAAGTGGTTGACCAACCCCCCTCGCCTCAGTAATATAGCGCCTTCAAACGACGTACCGATTCCTCAATAGCTCAGTCGGTAGAGCGCCGGACTGTTAATCCGTAGGTCCCTGGTTCGAGCCCAGGTTGAGGAGCCAAATAAAATAAGGGTTGCCATTGTGCAACCCTTTTCCATTTTTCTTCCAGACTACGCATAGACTACATCCAAACTTAGTTATTGAATATTCATCACGGGGGGGGTGTGAATATGCATAATTTATTGATACATTAGGGTACATGCCATATTCTATAAACACTTTAAGGGGCGGATTTCATGAAATTAATTTTTATTGCTTTAGTAGCAGCCATATTCACATCACAATGTTTTGCTGGTACAGACTGTAAAACTGATTGGCGTGGAATATTGGTATGTGTTGAAACCAACAATTCTAACTTTGGTGGTAATTCATACAATGGCTACCAAGAACCATATAAAACTGAAACTAAAAAGGATTGGAGAGGTTATGACGTTACTACTGACAATCGCGGAAATAAAGTTGAATGTAAAACAGACTGGAG
>JAIXZQ010000295.1 GCA_027489475.1 Methylophilus sp. | reverse complement strand
GACTTCAAAAAATTTGACATCAGACATTCAGGTTCCCCAGCAATCCTAGGGATTACACCAAACTCAGCCAATGGGCGTACTTGGCGTTGCGGCCTTTGACCACATCAAAATACAGGCTTTGCAGTTTTTCGGTGATCGGGCCGCGGCTACCTGAACCAATGGCGCGGTTGTCTAGCTCGCGAATAGGTGTCACTTCGGCAGCTGTCCCGGTGAAAAAGGCTTCATCCGCACTATAGACTTCGTCACGGGTAATGCGCTTTTCAATGACTTCTAGACCAAACTCTTCTTTCGCCAAATGAATGATGGTGTCGCGGGTAATGCCTTCTAGCGCTGAGGTCAGGTCTGGCGTGTACAGCTTGCCGTTGCGGATGATAAAAATATTTTCACCCGAACCTTCGGCCACGAAGCCGTCCACATCCAGCAACAAGGCTTCTTGATAACCGTCTTGCGCGGCCTCTTGGTGTGCCAAGATGCTGTTCATATAATTCCCGTTTGCCTTTGCCTTACACATGGTGATATTGACATGGTGGCGCGAGAAAGAAGAGGTTTTGACGCGGATGCCTTTGGTGATGGCTTCTTCGCCCATATAGGCGCCCCAGCTCCAAGCCGCGACAATCACGTGGGTAGACAGGGTTTTGGCAGAGATACCCATTGCCTCGGCGCCATAAAACGCCATTGGACGTAGATAGCCTGACGCGAGTTTATTTTCGCGCACGGCGGCTTTTTGTGCTTCTGCAATCGCCTCTTTATCAAACGGCATTTTCATGCCCAGAATGTGGGCGCTGCGGAACAAGCGGTCGGTATGTTCTTTCAGGCGGAAAATGGCGGTACCTTTGTCTGTTTCATAAGCACGTACGCCTTCAAATACGCCCATGCCGTAATGCAAGGTGTGGGTTAATACGTGGGTGGTGGCATCACGCCAGTTCACCATCTTGCCGTCATACCAGATTACGCCGTCACGGTCTGCCATCGAACTCGGTATTGCCATTGTCACTCGCCTTTTAATCCGCTAAACATGTAAAACCAATATTGTAAACCAATCTGCCGTCTTTTCGCCTATGCTAGAATCCTTTTGCCTGTGCTTATTTGTCAAGATTCAAAAAGGATACATTGCATGTTTTTGCGACATTGTTGGGGGCCTAGGTTCATCATCCGCTGGCTGTTGAGTGTGATCTGTGTGTGTTTGGTTGCCTGCCATTCAAACCAAGCCCCGCGGTTTATCGGCACCGATCTCACCGGCACAGTGTTTGGTAAGCCATTGTCGTTAACCGACCATCATGGCAAGCGCACCACGATGCAGGCATTTGCCGGCAAGGTGGTGGTCCTTTTTTTTGGCTATACCCACTGTCCGGACGTGTGCCCAACCACCATGTCAGATTTGAAAAAAACCATGCAATTGTTGGGTGAGCAGGCCAACCATGTGCAGGTACTGTTTGTCACGGTTGATCCTGAGCGCGATACGCAACAAGTGTTGGCACAATTTGTCCCCGGCTTTGATGATCGTTTTTTAGGCTTGTGGGGCACCCCTGCAGAAATCGCCGCCACCCTCAGCGAATATAAAGTCTATGCCGCAAAAGTCACCGAGCCCGGCAAAGCCGGCTACAACATGGACCACAGTGCCGGACTCTATGTATTTGATAAAACTGGCGCGCCACGTATTTATATGGGTTATGGTGAAAAACCAGAAAACATCGCGCACGACCTCAAGTTGTTGTTATCAAACTAGCCCGTATTTTACAGCGCATCAAGAACGATTTTCATTACTATTATTATTTAAAAAACCAATAAACTCAATTGCTTATAGTGCATTTTTAGATTGCATCTTGCCCGGATTGTTGTATCATAGCGAGAGTTAAAATGACGTAAGGGGCGCATGATGAAGGGCGACAAAAAAATCCTAGATATTCTTAATGATTTGCTGGCAGGCGAGTTGACTGCCACGGATCAATATCTGATGCATGGCGAAATATATGCTGACATGGGCTTGTCGGTGATTTCAGAGCGCATCCTGCATGAGTCATTGCATGAGCGTGAACATGCCCGCGCTTTGATACAACGCATCCTGTTTTTAGAAGGCAAGCCTAATCTGGCCAAGCGTGAGCCACTAAACATCGGCAAAGATGTGAAATCCATGCTCGAATCAGATTTGGCATTGGAATATGCCGTGGTAAAACACCTGAAAAAAGCCATTGAAGCCTGTGAGCAAGCACAAGACTATGTCACCCGTGAAATGTTGCTGATTCAACTGGAAGACACCGAGATGGACCATGCCTATTGGTTAGAAAAACAGCTGCATCTCATCAAGTTGGTGGGTTTGGAAAATTATTGCCAAAGCCAGATGTCCTCCGGCACCCCGGCTGCCTAAGGAGCGCATATGCAAGGAAACAAACAGATTATCCTCAGCCTGAACAAGGTGCTGAAAAACGAGCTGACCGCCATTAACCAGTATTTTTTACACGCACGCATGTTCAAAAAATGGGGGCTGGAAAAACTCAATGACTACCAATACAAACAATCCATCCGCGTGATGAAAGAAGCGGATGCAGTCATTGAACGCATTTTGTTTTTGGAAGGCTTGCCCAATTTGCAAAATCTCGGCAAATTGTTGATTGGTGAAGAAGTGAAAGAGTGTTTGCAAGGGGATTTGCATTTTGAAAAACAAGTGCAACATCCGCAGTTGGTCGAGGCGATTGCAGAGGCTGAGCAATTGCAAGATTACGTCACCCGAGATTTGTTAACAGAATTGCTAGAAGCCTGCGAAGAAGCCATCGACTGGCTGGAAACACAACAACGTCTGATTGAAGATGTTACCTTGCCCAATTATCTGCAATCGCAGATGGGCAACGAGTAACACCGGCGCAGCCGCCTGCCTCACCAGCGGGTGGCCCATGCCCAGCATGATTCGGTGAAACTTCGTTTGGGTGTGCAATTGCGCTGACGGCAAGGCAGATGCCAAGCTATTCATCGCAAGGATGCTCCCGCTTTTGCAATTCGCCTGTGCGGTACATGTTGTACCGCAGCCATCACACTTCTAGTTCCCCGTCTTATCATAGCAAGCCTGTGCAATCTGCATTGATTACCTCCTTTTTTTTATAGCTCACGCGATGTACCCTTCGGGGATTCTCTTTCTGGCATCACCCCACGCGCGTCTGTCATGCAACACATGGAACCTTTTAGGCTTGACAAACTCTCATTAAATGATAATAATTATCATTAGTAATTTTGATTAGAGGCCATATGTACGTTTGCGTATGTCATGCAGTCACAGAAAGACAAATACACCATGCGGTGAAACACGGGGCTAAAACCGTTAAACACCTCAAGGAGTCTTTAGGGGTAGGCAGTGAATGCGGCAAGTGCGTCAGTTGTGCCAAAGCCTGCTTGAAGGCTGCGCATGAAGAGCAACATCCAAGCTTGGTCAAAAGCATGATTCAATTGAGCCCTGTGCAACTCGGTGCAGTGTAATCGCCTCATGCAGTCAAGCAACTGTGACAAAAAGGAGCCTGGTGCTCCTTTTTTTATGCGTGTTTGCATGCCAAGAGACACCAACAATGACTGGCCGTATCAACGCATGCAGTCTAGGCGTTGCAGGCAGCATCCATAAAGACAGCCTGTAATCAAGCGGTGTATGCTAGGGCAAATACGCACAACGAAGCATAGATTAACGCCCACAATGAATCAGCCATGACTGCCCAGCCTATTGCATCCCCAACACGCCTATCTGTCAGTACTTATGCCTTGCTTATTTTTCCGCCATTGTGCTGGGCAGGCAACTTTATTGCCGGACGCGCATTGGCAGACCAAGTGCCGCCGCTTGCGTTGGCCTTTATACGCTGGGGGTTGGCGCTGTGTTTTCTGGCACCTTTTGCATGGCGCACGGTGTTAACGCAGCGCGTTGTGTTATGGCAGGCGCGCTGGTTAGTGTTAGGGACGGCACTCACTGGCGTGTTGGGTTTTAATCTGCTGGTCTATTGGGGCTTGCACACGACCAGCGCCAGTCACGGCTTGATTCTAAACGCATGTATTCCTTTTTTGGTCGCCATCCTCGGCTGGATGTTTTATCAGCAGCCCATACGGTCAGGGTCTTTGCTAGGATTATGGCTGTCATTGGCTGGGGTAATGGTGGTTATCGCACAGGGAGACGGGTCACGCTTGCGCCTGTTGCAAGTGTCTAGCGGCGATATATTGATGTTATGCGCCATGCTATGTTGGGCTTTCTACACTTGCTGGCTTAAGGCCTTGCCAGCACAATTAAATCGCGTTGGCTTGCTGGCGGTGCAAGTGGTCATCGCCCTGGTGGTTTTGCTGCCGCTGACTTGGGTAGAAGCACAACACGTATCATTCACGGTAAGCCGTGTATCCACCTGGTGGATGTTGGCCTATGTCGGGATTTTTCCGTCAGTGTTG
>JAIXZQ010000133.1 GCA_027489475.1 Methylophilus sp. | reverse complement strand
TTTCTCGCCTTGGTCGTGATGCTGGGCTATTTGTCCAGCCAGTATCGCTGGGCCAAAGACATTACCCAAGCCAACCGCAATATTCTGACCCAAGGCAGTGTCAACGTCCTCAAGCAAATGCAGGGGGATATCAATATCACCGTGTTTGCGACCAACGATGACGCCAACAACGGCGATACCTTCCGCAAAGGCATGCTGGATTTTGTCGCCCGCTATCAGCGTGAAAAGAAGAATGTGTTTATCAAGTTTATCAACCCTTCCGAAGAGCCTAAGCTGGCGCAAGAAGCGGGCGTTAAGGTCGACGGTGAAACCATTGTTGAGTACAACAAACGCAGTGAGCACATTACCCCCCCGTTTGCCGAGCAAGAGATGACCAATTTGTTGGTGCGCTTATCACGCACCAACAATCAACCAGTGATGTATTTGGATGGTCACGGTGAGCGTCTGCTACAAGGCCTGAAAAACCATGATCTGGGTGAGTTTGGTAAACAGCTTGAAAGCAAAGGCTTTAAATTTGCCAACCCCGATTTGACCATCGCTCAAGCGGTGCCTGCCAATGGTGCCATGTTGGTGATTGCGTCGCCACAAGTGGATATTTCTGCGGTTGAAGCCAAGAAAATCAAAGCCTATCTAGAAAGCGGCGGCAATGTGTTGTGGTTGCTGGATGATGATAACTTGCACGGTTTGCAAGAAGTGGCGGATTATCTGGGCATTAAAGTGTCCCCAGGTATCGTGGTGGACCGTGCCGCTGAGCAGTATGGCGCTGACCCCAAAATGGCGTTTGCCAGTTTGTATGGTGATCACCCGATTACGCGCAACTTTATGCTGCGCACGGTGTTTCCCGAAGCGCATGAAGTGGATGGTCAGGCCTCAGACGATTTGGGCTGGAAAGTCGGTCGCCTAATCGACGTTGCGCCAAACGGCTGGCTGGAATCTGACAAAGTCCCGCCCGGTGCGCAAAACCTCAAAGTGCGTTTTGACCAAGGCAAAGACAAAGCGGGCCCGATTAACGTCGGTGTGGCGCTTGAGCGTGTGTATGGCAAAAAAGGACAACGTGTGGTGGTGATAGGCAATGCCAACTTCCTTGCCAATACCTTTATTACCAACGGCGGTAACCTCGATTTGGGCATCAATATCATCAACTGGCTGGCAGGCGATGACAGACTGATTACCATACAGCCGATGCCGCTTAAAGATATCAATGTCACGATTCCTGCGACCGACCAAGGTCGTCTGGTGGCTTGGAGTGTGTTCCATGCCTTCCAGTACTTTATCCCGGTAGGTTTGTTTGTGGCTGGCCTGTTGTTGTGGTGGAAACGTCGTAAAGCCTAATGCACTGGCCGCGCTCGGCGCGGCCGCATAGGCAAAAAGGGTGCTGTATGAAAAAAAGATGGTTAGTGAATCTGTTATTGCTGGCGCTGGTGGTTGGCATTGCACTGTTTTTACATTTAAAACCCAATCAACAAGCGGACACCGTCAAATTTGAAGTCTCTGCGCTTAAAATGGCGGATTTTTCAGCGGTCAAAGTCGAGTTTCCAGCCAAGGCCGCGACCGCGTTTGAAAAGCAAGACAATTACTGGATGATGCGTAAGCCCTATGCGGCGCGTGCTGATCAGGCCTCAGTACAACGCATTTTGTCTATTATTGCCGCCACCACACAAACCCGCTTGCCCCTGCAAGACCCGGCTAAATATGGTCTAGATCAGCCCTCTGTCAAGCTGACGCTGTCAGGCGCCAAGGGAGAGCATGTATTCACTTTTGGCACCTATAACCCCGTGACCGAAGAGCAATATGTGGGCTATGCTGGTCAAGTCTATCTGCTGCCGGGACAATACAGCGAAGCCGCCGCCACGCAACCCATAGAAATGGTAGATAAAACGCCATTAGCACCAAGCGAGCGCAAACAACTGGCTGGATTTGATTTTGCGCATCTTGAGCAGTGGGAGCAAAACGCGCTCAAACTGACGCTTGCCGCCGATGGCAAATGGACAGTGAATGATGCGAAAGCCAAACCCACACAAAATGATTTGAACGAGTGGATGGATTTTAGCTGGGTGCAAGCACAAGCCTTGTCAGTCGAGTTTTATACGCCTGACCGTCACCAGACCTATCCTTCGTTTGAAGTTGTATTGCGTGATGGTAAGAAGCTGCATTTTGAAAAACTGCAAGAATCTCCCGAGTATCAGTTGGCACGCCCCGACGAAGGCATTATTTACCACTTTAGTAATGATACGGGCTTCACCATGGTAAACCCGCCAATCAATCTGCAGAAATAACATGCCTGAACTGCCCGAGGTTGAGGTCACGCGTCTTGGCCTGTTGCCGGTTGTTGGTGCGCAAATTTCCGCAGTCACCATCCGTCATGACGGTTTGCGCTGGCCTATTCCGGCTGACTTGCCTGCATGCTTGACGGGACGCACAGTCAAGTCTTTGCGTCGACGGGCCAAATATATCCTTGCAGACATCGGTCGTGACTCGGTTGAAGGGGTGCTGTTATTGCATCTAGGCATGTCTGGCAGGTTATGCCTGCTAGAGCGCGATTTTCCGCCAGAAAAACATGATCACTTTGATGTGCGCTTTAATGACGGGCGGGTAATACGCTTACGTGATCCACGCCGTTTTGGTGCGGTGCTGTGGCTGGGGGCAGACGCCCACAACCATATGCTGTTGCGCGATTTAGGCCCAGAGCCGCTGGATGACAGCTTTGATGCTGTGTATCTACATCAGCAGTTACAACGCAAATCCGCGGCGATTAAGCCTACTATCATGGATGCGCATGTCGTGGTGGGCGTGGGCAATATCTACGCCAGCGAGTCTTTGTTTCACGCCGGCATACATCCCGAAACCCCAGCCCAAGATTTAACCATGGCGCAATGCGCGCGGCTAGTTGATACCATTAAAGCGACCTTACGTGCCGCATTAGACGCCGGCGGCAGCAGCTTGCGAGATTTTTTTGGCGCCGATGGGCATCCGGGCTATTTTCAGCAAACCTATACCGTGTATGGACGCACTGATGACCCTTGTCGCATGTGCGCTGCACCGATACGCTGTATTCGCTTAGGACAACGCTCAACCTTTTATTGTGCACAGTGCCAGCCAGCCCCTCAGCGTGCGCAGCGCACATCGACCAGCCGCAATGCCAAGCCACGCGCTTCTCAAATCAAAGGTGCCAAATCCAGTAAAAACAAATAAGCCAGTCAAC
>JAIXZQ010000363.1 GCA_027489475.1 Methylophilus sp. | reverse complement strand
GTTGCAGAGTGTTGCGGAGTAGCTCGCGGTCAACCTCTTCGTTATCCACCACCAAAATGGTTTTAACCGGGCCTTCGTAGCCCACCCGTTGGCGAATGGCCTGCTTAGATAAATGGGCAGTCTCGCGAATTTGCGGCAAAAACAAGCGAATCTCAAACCGCGTACCGTAGCCAACCACGCTGTCAAAATGCATTTCGCCGCCCATCAATTGGGTGAGCAGGCGGCTAATGGTTAAACCTAGGCCAGTGCCGCCTATGCCGACTTTATCTGCGGCACTGCCCCGCTCAAATGGCTCAAAGATTTTTTCGACCTCTTGCGGCGAAATGCCCGGACCGGTGTCTTCAATCTCAATTTGCGCGATTTCTCGGGCATAGCTGACTCTAAACGACACACTGCCCTCGGTGGTAAATTTGACCGCATTGCCTAGAATATTGACCAATATTTGCATTAGGCGCTTGTGGTCGGCACGCACATACTCCGGCAAATGGCCTGAAGGCAGATATTGAAAATGCAGGCCTTTATTTTGCGCCTGAATCTCAAACATGCTGACAATCTGCTGGATAAACTCAGGAAAATGCAGCGGCTTGACATCAAAAGTCATTTTGCCGCTTTCAATCCGCGCAATATCCAAAGTGCTCTCAATCAATGACAGCAGATGCTCGCCGCCGCGGCTGATAGTGCGTATGGCCTGCTTGCGATGTTCGGGAATACTGGCGTCGTTGGTCAGCAATTGCGCATAACCAAGGATGCTGTTAAGCGGCGTGCGCAGCTCATGACTGATGCCAGTGATATAGCGGCTCTTGGCCTGATTGGCTTCTTCGGCAATACGGCGGGCTTTTTGCAAGGCGGCATCTGTTTTTTTGTGTGATTCGATTTCCTCTAACAACAAGCCGGTCTGGCGGTTAGATTCCTCTTGCGCCACCCGCCGACTGGCCGACGTGAGTTCCAGCCACCAAGCGACGATGCCGCCCAAAAACAACAAGGCAACAAACACCTTGAGATAGCCGGAGCGGAAGTGCTGCATGAGTTCGGGATACTCACGGCCTACGGTTAATGCATCATGCAAATAAATCAGGCCAATGGTGGCACCAAACAGCAGCATGGCAATCAGCATCAGCAACATAAAATGCGCCACCCCGCCATTTAAATGCGGCCACCAGCGCTGGGGCAGCAGTTTTTGGTTGAGCTGTTGCCACTGCGCGCTCAGCCGCGCCTTGGGTTTGCAGGCATCATGGCAACGCGCATCCAGACAACAACATAATGAACAAATCGCCCCGCCATAGGCCGGACAATGGGCCATATCGTTGACCTCGTATTCCCGCTCACAAATGACACACTGTTTGGTGGCTGACGGGTTTAAATACTTGGGCTGTGGCCGCGCCAGATAATATTTTCCATCGGTTAACCACGCAATCAAGGGCGACATCAGCAGCGCGGTAAACAGCGAGATAAAAGTGGATAAGGATTGTGCCATCACGCCCATGACGCCGGTATAAGCGGCAATGGATACCACCGAAGCGATAAACATAGCCCCCACGCCCACCGGGTTGATGTCATATAAATAAGCACGGCGAAACTCGATGCCTTTAGGGCTGAGCCCTAAGGGCTTATTAATCACCAAGTCGGCCACCACAGCGGCAATCCAAGCAATGGCGATATTGGCATACAGGCCCAAAATCTCCTCCAAGGCCTGAAATACATTGAGCTCCATCAGCACGATGGCAATCATCACATTGAACACCACCCAGATAATACGGCCGGGGTGGCTATGCGTGAGGCGGGCAAAAAAGTTAGACCATGCCAGCGAGCCGGCATAGGCATTGGTCATATTGACTTTGATTTGCGACACACAAACAAATAACGCGGTCACTGCCAGCGCCACCTGATGGTTACTAAACACATGCTCAAAGCCTACCCAATACATATGCGTAGGGTTCACCGCCGAGCTTAATGGCATGTCGCGGTTAAACACCAGATAGGCCAATAAGGCACCCGCCAGCATCTTAAGCATACCCAACAGCACCCAGCCTGGGCCCGCCAGCAATACACCTAGGTTCCAGCGCCACTTATTTTCACGGGTACGCACAGGCATAAACCGCAAAAAATCCACCTGCTCGCCAATTTGCGGAATCAACGCCAACCCCACTGCGGTGGCGGTGCCAAACATGACCCAGTTAAACTGTCCGCCCTGTCCGTCAATGCCCGCAAATGCACTTAAGCGCTGCAACACATCTGGGTCCATATGTAAAATGGCAATAAACGGCAACACCATCAAGCCTATCCACAACGGCTGCGTAATCATTTGAATCCGGCTAATCAAGGTCACCCCCAAGGTAACCAGCGGAATCACGATCAAGGCGCTGACCAAATAGCCTAGCCACAACGGCAAATGAAAATACAGCTCTAAGGCATAGCCCATAATGGCCGCCTCAAGCGAGAACAAAATAAAGGTGAACGAGGCGTAAATAAACGACGACAAGGTAGAGCCGATATAGCCAAAGCCCGCCCCCCGGGTGAGCAAATCCATATCCAGCCCATATTTGGCAGCGTAATAGCTGATAGGCAGGCCGGTTAAAAAAATAATCAGCCCCACCGCTAAAATCGCCCACAAGGCATTAGGAAAGCCATAATTGATCGTGATGGTGCCGCCGATGGCCTCCAGCACCAAAAACGAAATCGCCCCCAGCGCCGTATTGGAGACGCGCAAAATAGACCACTTGCGAAACGCCCGCGGGGTGTAGCGCAAGGCGTAATCCTCTATCGTCTCGTTCGCCACCCAATTGTTATAGTCGCGACGAATCTTAACGATACGCTGTATCGGCTCTGGCGAGGTGGTCAAGGGCTCTGTGGTGGTGGACAAACAGTGATCCTTATTATTGTTATGGGCACATTCGGCAAAATTACACCAAGCATATGCTAGAACCTTTATGACGAGCAATCACTACGTCAATTGACGTAAGCAAAAGGTGCATGAGTTACTTAATCTATAACGGTGTGGCCATTGATTTTGATTCATTTTAATATATACTTAAAATATATACCTCAAAGGTAACAAGCATGAAAAGAGCCAAACTTTTTCAAAATGGTCAAAGCCAGGCGGTACGTTTGCCTAAAGAGTTTAGGTTTGACGGCGATGAGGTGTTTATCAAGCGATCGGGTAATGCGGTGGTCCTGATTCCCGCCAACCACTCTTGGGATGCCTTATTTAGTAGCTTAGACCAATTTAGCGATGATTTTATGTCTGAGCGTGCCCAGCCAGAGCAGCAAAGCCGCGAGGATTTGTTTTAATGAAGTTGATGCTGGATACCAACATCTGTATTGCAATTATCAAGCAAAAGCCGCCTGCTGTTTTGCAGCAGTTTGAGGCGTATCAAATTGGCGATATTGGTATCTCGACTGTCACCTTGGCTGAGTTGCGTTACGGTGTGGCGAAAAGCCAACAGCGTGAGGCGAACCAAGCAGCGCTAGATGCGTTTGTACTGCCGCTCGAAATAGCTGATTTTGACGAAGCGGCTACACTGTATTATGGTTCTTTACGTGCCCGCTTGGAAAAACAAGGCACACCGATCGGTCCGCTGGACACCATGATTGCGGCACATGCCTTGAGCTTGGATGTGACGCTGGTGACTAATAACACTAAAGCGTTTGCGCGGGTGGATAGACTGAAATTAGCAGACTGGCTCAATCAATAAACCAATGAGTTAGCCTTATGTGAACATGCGCTTGTAAGCGTGGGATAATTTACAGCGTCAGCAACGACTATCCCTGCATTACCAAACCACCATTTCTACGCACAACGGCTGCCAACTCCTCTGCCAACACCGCTAATGCCCTAGCCTCCAGTTTAAGTATTTTTTGCTTAAGTGCTGGGTTATCTACCGGTAAAAATGAGGCGCCGCCCAAGTCACTTAACACCACTTTTTCAGGCCCCCACAAAATATTATGCGCGTATAAATCGCCGTGCATGAGGCCATGGGCATGCAGGTGTTCTGCGGCTTGCGCGATGCCATTTAAAATAAATTCGGCGTGCTGTGACGTGAGTGTGAAGTCATCCGCGTAGACATCGCGCGTGCAGCTTGCATAGCTGGGGGGCTGGGCCAGCACTTTTAAATGGGCATCCAGCAAGGGCATAACCAAGCCATCCAAGCCTTGCGGGTGATTGTGTATCACGCCTTTAACACCAACTAAGTGAGGGTGCTCGCCCGCCAGCATATTGGCATGCATTTCACAGCGTGGTAGACCGTCGCTGGTGAGGCCGCTTTTGAATAGTTTTACAGCCACAGGTACACGCACATTTTTGTCTTGCATAACCGCCTGATAGGTGACGCCAGAGGCGCCCTCTCCTAACACCGGTTGCAGCCTGAGGGTGTGCCAGTCGATGTGCTGTAGGTGATGTTGGCTGATGCGCGCTTGCTCAATAGCATTGCAAAACGGGTTACCGGCATAAGCCAGCCAGGTGAGTTTGGGCAATTCGAGTAAAAATTCGGGCAGGATCTCAAACTGGTTGGCTGACATCCGCAATAACTCTAAGGCATGGCAATTGGCCAAGCTGGTGGGTAAGCGGCTAAGCTGGTTACCTGCCAGCATGAGTTTTTGCAGTTTCCCGCACTCGCCCAAGGTATCGGGTACTGCGCTCAGGGCGTTATCGGTGACGATTAGCCAGCGCAAGCTGTGGGTGGGGAGCGCGCGTTCTGCAATCTGTCTAATCTGGTTGGCTTTAAAACCAATCATGCTTAACTGTTCGCATTGCCCCAGCACTTCTGGCAGGTGGGTAAACTGGTTGTTTGAGCAAAACAAAATGCGCAGTTTTTTTAGACGGCTTAAATCACTGGGCAACTCTGTCAGCGCATTGCCAGACAAGTCTAGGATTTCGAGGCTGTCGGCCAGCTCAAAAATCTCCGCAGGAAACTGCGTTAACTGCGCACGTATGGTGAGCTGTTTAGCCCCGTGCAGCTTGCCTGCCTTGAGTTGAGCGAGTGTATCGTCTGGCGTTGGGGTGGGTGTCATCACAGTGCATGTATTTTATAGATGCGGCATGTTACTGCAATTAAGCTGCAGCGTTTCTATCAAGCAACATTGACAACCAAGCGCAAAAAAAAGCGTAAAGCTTAATGCTAAGCGTCGTGTGTTGACTCGCATAAAAAAGCCAGCGCTTTAAGCTGGCTTTGATTTTCACAAGGGATTAAAAAAGGGGGCAGAGTAAGCGAACTTTAGTCTGCATGTCTGCGCTAGGCAAACATCCACACCGCGCCCAAACTCATCATCACGCCGCCTAGCAATTGCGTGACTTTTTGCAGTGTTGGATGGCTTTGGCGACCCAACACCCACCCTAGCGCATGTAGCGTAGCTGTGGCCAGCACCATACCGACTAACGCAGAAGCATGCGCGCCTAACTCCATGCCATGTAATGCGCCGTGCGCGCTGGCCGCCACTATCACCAAGGCAAGTTGCGCGATGCGGGGCAGGTTAACCGAGCTGATTAACAACAGCCCCATGGCGCAGACACTGAGGATAACCAGCGCCTCAGCCAAGGCAACGGGCAGCCAAGTCATGGCAAAGGCGGCTGAGGCTGCCATCACGGTGACAAATAACACGGGCAACTGCCAGCCTTGTGCTGCTGGGCGGCGGGCTGCCCAGATGCCGATGGCAAACATCACCAGCAGGTGGTCCCAGCCACTGAGCGGGTGCATCAGCCCTGCGGCAAAGTCTGAGGCCAGGCCATGGCCGGGATGCGCCAATGCACTGGTCGATGCGGCGAGCGCGGCACTGGCAAAAAAAATAGTTTTTTTCATTGTATGGTCTCCAACTTTGTCAATTGCGTGGTCAGGGTGGCAGGGTCACCGCAATAATAAGTGCTTAATTGCGGGCCGTAGTTTTAGCGCTGCAAGGCCTTACAACATCAGGCCTTGTTTTTCAATAAACGCGATAATGGCATCTAAGCCTTGGCCGGTTTTTAGGTTACTAAATACAAACGGTTTTTCGCCACGCATTTTTTTGGCGTCGCGGTCCATCACGTCGAGCGAGGCGCCGACCATGGGCGCCAAATCAATTTTATTAATCACCAGCAAATCAGACTTGGTGATGCCGGGGCCGCCTTTGCGCGGGATTTTTTCGCCCGCAGCCACATCAATTACATAAATCGTCAGGTCGGATAATTCTGGGCTAAAGGTGGCCGCCAGGTTATCACCGCCGGTTTCAACAAACACGATATCCAGCGTCTGAAAGCGCTTGCTCAGTTGCATCACCGCCTCGAGGTTCATGGAGGCATCTTCACGGATGGCCGTATGCGGACAGCCCCCGGTTTCTACGCCTATGATGCGCTCAGGCACCAGCGCCTCGTTGCGGGTCAAAAATTCGGCGTCTTCTTTAGTGTAAATGTCGTTGGTGACCACGGCGATGTTATACACCTCGCGTAGACGCTGACATAGCGCCAAGGTCAGTGCGGTTTTGCCGGAACCAACGGGCCCGCCTATGCCCACCCGTAAAGGTTCTTTAAAGCTGGTAACCTCAGGCATGGGGCTGTTAAATTGGGTATGTATTTTCATCATGGATTAAATGCTCTTGAACATTGGGGTTATGACCTGAACAAACGGCTGTACTGAGTCTCGTGCAAGCAGCCAGCGATACTCAGCAATGGATTAAAGTTACTCATTTCATCATCCGACAGGGCCATGGCACTAGCGACCACGGGTGGCAATTGCGCGCCCAGCGCCAGTAATATGGTCTGCCCCGCCACTTGGCCCAGCGGCACCGTTTTCATCGCGGCACTGGCCTGATTTTCACACCAGCCCCAGGCATAGCCATGCAACATCTGCTCTGGCGCAATCTGCCAATGTTGGGCGATGGCGGCATACATGGTGGGGAATGCCGGGCTGCTCAGCGTATTGAGTTTTGCCACCAAGGCAGGCGGCGTATCTTTGAGTTCGGACAGCAGACGCCGCAGTGAATAGCCCATTTGCCGAGTTTCGGCATAGCCTTCGGCAGTATCGCGGCCCGCCTGATAAAACGCATCCCACGCCTGCACTTGCGCCAAGTCATCGGCTTGCCAGGCTTGATACAAGCGGTAGAGTAGCGGCAACTCAAAGCGCGCTTGGTACACCTGCAAGCTATCGCTAATCCAGGCTTGTGCACTTGGCACATCCTTGACCTGACCGCATTCAATG
>JAIXZQ010000053.1 GCA_027489475.1 Methylophilus sp. | reverse complement strand
GTACCAAAAATGGTAAAATCTTGCGTAAAGATGTCAATCCTGCCATTGCTTACCAAAAAAGCGCTGCCCGCTAATTGCCTTCGCAAGAAAGAACCGCCATGGCCCTGATTAAGACCCAACACGTAATCGAGAGCGTTGCAGATGCCTTGCAATACATCTCATACTACCATCCCGAAGACTATATTCGGGCCTTAGCCACGGCCTATACGCGCGAGGCCTCGCCCGCCGCAAAGGATGCCATTGCACAGATTTTGACCAACTCGCGCATGTGTGCCGAGGGCAAACGGCCTTTGTGTCAGGACACCGGCATCGTGGTGGTATTTGTCAAAGTAGGCATGCAAGCACGCTTTGAAGGCGATATGACCTTAGAATCCATGATTAATGCCGGTGTGCGACAGGCCTATCTGCATCCAGAAAACACCTTGCGTGCGTCCATCGTCAACGACCCGGCGGGCGCTCGCAAAAATACCCGTGACAATACGCCAGCCATCGTACATGTTGAGATGGTGGCGGGTGATCAGGTCGAGATACAAGTCGCAGCCAAAGGCGGTGGCTCTGAGAATAAATCAAAACTGGCCATGCTGAACCCGAATGAAAGCATCGTCGATTGGGTATTAGACGTTGTCCCTAAGATGGGGGCAGGCTGGTGCCCGCCGGGCATGCTGGGCATAGGCATAGGCGGCAGTGCAGAGAAGGCGATGCTGTTAGCCAAGCAGTCATTGATGGCCAGCATTGATATCCATGAATTACAAGCGCGTGGCCCCAGCAACCGACTGGAGGAGTTGCGACTGGAAATTTTCGACAAGGTCAATCGTCTGGGCATAGGCGCGCAGGGCTTAGGCGGCTTGACCACGGTGCTGGATGTCAAAATCTTGGATTATCCCACCCATGCGGCCAGCTTACCGGTGGCGATTATCCCCAACTGTGCGGCCACCCGGCATGTGCATTTTACCTTGGACGGCAGCGGCCCTGCGGTGTTGGTACCGCCCAGCCCAGACGTGTATCCCGACGTGAATTGGGCACCCAGCCCGCAAGCTATCCGCGTTGATCTAGACACGGTGACGCGCGAAGACACCCGTCGCTGGAAAACCGGCGACACGTTATTGCTCACAGGCAAGCTGCTAACGGGACGCGATGCTGCGCATAAACGCATACAAACCATGTTGGCCAAGGGCGAGCCTTTGCCGGTAGATTTTAACAATAAATTTATTTATTACGTTGGCCCGGTCGATGCCGTCGGTGACGAAGCCGTGGGACCAGCAGGCCCCACCACAGCCACCCGCATGGACAGCTACACTGAGATGATGCTGAACACAGGTTTGCTGGGGTCGATAGGCAAGGCCGAGCGCGGCGAAGAGGCCTTGAAAGTGATTGCCCGACACCAATCGGTCTATTTGATGGCCGTAGGTGGCGCGGCCTACTTGGTCAGCAAGGCGATTAAACAGGCGCGCGTACTTGCGTTTGAAGATTTGGGCATGGAAGCCATCTACGAATTTACCGTAGAAAACATGCCTGTGACGGTGGCGGTGAGCGCTGATGGCGACGCTGCACACCAGAGTGGCCCTGCGCATTGGCAGCGACAGATTGCATTAATGCCAGTGTAGTGTGTCTTGCATCACAGAGTCATCCGCACCTTTTGCGAAAAATGACGTCATACTGAAGGTATTTTTAGGGAGTGTAGGTATGATTAAACAGTGTGTGATCGGTGGCTTATGTTTAATGGCGGTACATATGGCGCGTGCCGAATCCGCCTTAGACTATTTTACCGACAGTGCAGGGCGCTACAATGGCCCATCACTCGAAGACCAAGTGGCGCTGATGGACCGTGACCATAACGGCTTTGCCGATGTCTTTGAAGTGCGTGCCTGGCTAGAAAAACAGCACGGCAAAGGCTATCAAAAAGAATTATTGGATAAATGGGAGTCGTCTGCCTCAGGCAAGAGTTGCAGCACCCCGTTTGCCAAACAGTTGTATGGAGACAGCACACGCTGACTCACAGCACGTCAACACGGTGTCTATACAAGGCTGTAAACAGCTTTAACGGAAACGCTGAGACGTGTGCCCGCGCGCAGTATTGATTGCAGACGCTGGGCGGTGAAGCACATGTCTCTCATCACTGCGTACAGAATGTTACATGCAGTTAACATTCTGCTGAGTGGACTGGATTATAATCATTTAAAACACCCTGAGAAAAAAGGGTTCGCGACCCGAAGTCGCCCGTCCACCGCCTCCGTTTTTGTTTTTTTATAGAGCCTACATCATGTTACAAGCATACGAGACCCACGTAAAAGAGCGCGCTGCGCAAAATCTTCCTCCTTTACCCCTAAACGCTGAACAAGTTGCGTCCTTGGTTGAACTGCTGAAAGCCCCGCCTGCGGGCCAAGAAGCCCAACTACTGCATTTGCTAGAACAGCGTGTGCCTGCAGGCGTGGATCAGGCCGCTTATGTCAAAGCTGCCTTTTTAGCGGATGTGGCACAAGGTAACACTGCCTCGCCTTTAGTGAGCGCCGAAAAAGCCGTGGCGTTGTTAGGCACCATGTTGGGTGGTTACAACGTGCAAGCGCTAGTGACCCTGCTGGATGGGCCTTTGGCGGCCGAAGCGGTCAAGGCCTTATCCACCACCATCCTGATGTTTGATGCGTTTCACGACGTCGACGCCAAGATGAAGGCAGGCAACCCACATGCCAAAGCCTTGATGCAGGCATGGGCAGAGGGTGTATGGTTTACCAGCCGTCCGGCGTTACCAGAAGCAATCAAAACCGTGGTGTTTAAACTCGATGGTGAGACCAATACCGATGACTTGAGCCCAGCACAAGATGCCTGGAGCCGTCCGGATATTCCGCTGCACGCCAAAGCCATGTTAATTAATCGTCAGCCTGAAGGCTTGCAAATGATTGCCGACCTGAAAAAAACGGGGTTGCCACTGAGCTATGTGGGGGATGTGGTAGGTACGGGGTCTTCGCGTAAATCGGCGATTAACTCGGTGCAATGGTGGATGGGCGACGATATTCCTTTTATCCCCAACAAGCGTACTGGCGGCGTGGTGATTGGTAGCAAAATTGCACCCATTTTCTTTAATACCGCAGAAGACTCAGGCGCCTTGCCCATACAGTGCGATGTGTCTAAGTTAAAGACGGGCGATGTCATTATCATTCAGCCCTATGCTGGCAAAGTGTTGTCAGCCTCTGGTGAAGTGTTGGCCACGTTTGACCTTAACCCGATTACCTTGCCCGATGAAGTGCGGGCCGGTGGCCGGATTCCATTGATTATTGGTCGCGGCTTGACCGCCAATGCCCGCAAAGCGTTAGGCTTGGGCGATAGCAGCTTGTTTATTCAGTCGATTCCTGCCAAAGATACGGGTAAAGGCTATACCTTGGCACAAAAAATGGTCGGACGCGCCTGTGGCTTACCCGAAGGGGTGGGCGTGCGTCCTGGCACGTATTGCGAACCCAAAGCCACCACTGTCGGCTCGCAAGATACCACTGGCGGCATGACCCGTGATGAACTCAAAGAGCTGGCCTGCTTGGGTTTTAGCGCCGATTTGGTGATGCAGAGCTTCTGTCATACCGCGGCTTATCCCAAACCTGTGGATATCAAACTGCAGCATGAATTGCCTGAGTTTATGTCCAGCCGAGGCGGAGTCAGCTTGCGTGCGGGTGACGGCGTCATCCACTCTTGGCTTAACCGCATGATTTTGCTGGATACCCTGGGTACTGGCGGTGCCTCGCGTACCCGG
>JAIXZQ010000257.1 GCA_027489475.1 Methylophilus sp. | reverse complement strand
CTTTCTGCGAGATAGAGCCAGTGACGATATGAAGGCAAATCGAACTCGCATACCCCGCCTGGAATACTGGTGCGCTGCTTCACGCTCATCAGCCAGTCGTTATCGCGCAACGACTGGCCAAGTTTTTGGTGATCGGCACGCAAGGTGGCTGCGGATTGCTCCAAGCTGTTGAGCGTGGTCGATAAGGCGTGCTGATCGATATTGGGGTTATGTTGCAACAGACAAAGCTGGCCTTTATGGCGCTCTAGCTCTTGTAGCAAGTCTACTTTTAAGTCACCACGGTCTATCAGGTCTAGCATTTGCAACAACGAAATCAGGGCGACATGGTGATTAAACTCATGCCCCACATCGATGTGATGCAGCATTTTTTTGAACACGTCTTCGAGGCGAAGATAGGTTCGAATACGCTCGTTAAATGGAAACTCGTAGCTAGACACGGCCGTCTTTTCTGTCAGCTGATACTTGAAAAGTATGCAATAAAAGTCTGATTATGAAACCCTTTGCAGTCACTGGCAAGTTTTAACGAAATTTTTATGAAATGCCAATACATTTTGCTGCAATTGCTCCAAGGATTCCTCATTGTGTAACACCGTATCCGCCAGCGCCAAGCGCTCTGCACGGCTGCTTTGCGCACCTATCATGGCGTCTGCCATCTCGGCACTGAGTTGACTGCGTTGCATCACACGCTTGCGTTGTGTGGCCTCGGCGCAATCCACCACCAGCACATGGTCTATCATTGGCCAGTCTGCCCGACTTTCAACCAATAAAGGAATCGCTAATACGACATAGGGGTGGTGTTGATGACTAGCCAATTCTTGTGTGGCCTGCGCGCGGATGGCGGGGTGCATGATTTGGTTAAGCTGTTCTAGCGCATCCGGGTCACTGAATACCCGTTCGCGCAAAGCACGCCGATTCAGCGCGCCATCCGCTTCAAACATCGCGTCACCAAAGTGTTGACGCACTTGCTGCATAGCCGTGCTGCCTGGCGCGCTGATCGCATGGGCAATCTGGTCTAGATCAACCACAGGGACGCCCAGACTGGCAAAGTAACGGCAAACCTCGCTTTTACCGCTACCTATGCCGCCGGTCACAGCAACAATCCGTGCCATCGTTGTGTATGCCCTACGCTATGGCAACAGATAATAGGCCGCGAGGGTTTGGCCATAAAACAGCGCTGCGATACCGCCCAAGGCCAAAAAGGGCCCAAAGGGAATCGCCGTCTGTCGGTGTTTGCCTTGCACCACAATCAGGCCGATGCCGATGACACTGCCTACGACTGAACTGAGTAAAATGACTGCAGGCAATAACTGCCAGCCAAACCAAGCGCCAATGGCGGCGAGCAATTTAAAATCGCCGTAGCCCATGCCTTCTTTGCCAGTGACCAGCTTAAATAGCCAATAAATACTCCACAAAATCAAATACCCCGCCATGGCACCGATGACCGCTGAAGACAGGTCGGTAAAGCCATACTTCAAATTCATTAACAAGCCTAGCCACAGTAAAGGCAAGGTGATGTCATCAGGCAACAGTTGGGTATCAAAATCAATAAACGTGAG
Organism: Methylophilus sp.; assembly: GCA_027489475.1. Lineage (GTDB taxonomy): Bacteria > Pseudomonadota > Gammaproteobacteria > Burkholderiales > Methylophilaceae > Methylophilus. Next base: position 2,828 of record JAIXZQ010000257.1, on the reverse strand, counting down.
GGCCACCAAGGCAAAAACAAACACCAAGGCAAACAGCGTTAAATGGCTATAGCCATACTGCTGCGCAACCAACAAGGATAAGCCCCCGGTCAGTAATTCGACCAAAGGATAGCGCAGCGAAATCTTGGCCTGACAGCCGCGGCAACGTCCGCGCAATGCCAAATAACTGAGCAGCGGAATATTTTCTAATGCCGTGATGCGATGGCCGCAATGTGGACAACTAGAACGTGGGGTGACCAGCGTGTATTTAGGCGTATCAGCGACCGGCTGTCCTTGCAACTCCAAGCAGTTGGCATGCCACTCTTGCTCCATCATCTTGGGTAATCGGTGTATCACCACATTGAGAAAACTGCCTATTAACAAACCGAGCAACAGGCATGTCCCTTGTAAAAATGCTGGTTGGGTGCGTAAAAGGTCAAAAACGGGCTCAAGCATGGCGCTGCAGTGTCCGATAACAAAGATAAGGTGGCTGCATCATCGCATCGTTGCCGCAACTAGGCAAGGCTAGCGCGTTAATTCGCAGGTGAGCGCTAGATTTTTCCCCTTGAAATCGTTATGCAAAGCACCATTTATGTGTAAGATGACATGACTGCCTGCTTATCTGTTGGCAGCACAATATGTGGCATCTATTTATGAATGAAGGAAGTCGCCTATGTCCGAAGCTATCAAATTTTCATCCCCCACAGAAATCGAATTGAATGAGGTCGACCATCCGGCTTGGGACGAACCGGTCATCTGCCGTGTTGAGGTGGATTTGCCAGGTTGGTTGACCAAACTGACCGGACAGGCACACTGGGAAGTCTACAGCGAAGAAGAGGAAGAAAACTGCGTCAGTTTTGCCATGCGCTCATCCCATAGGCGTCATCATGCCAAAGCACATGCGCATGGACTCTCCGCTCAGCGGCCTTCGCAAGAGGCGATTGCGCAAGAAGACTTACAAGCTGAGGTCACCCTCTATCACAATGGCTATGCCGTGGTAGATGTGAACGGTCAATCATTGTTTGACGGTGCGCTTACCCACGCCAACAATGACTGCGCTAGATTAAGCTATTACCCCGCCAGTGGTGAGCCTATCGCTTTAAATTGACGAGGTGCGTAGCTGGGGAATGGCGAGTCAAGCAAGCCAGACCCTGCCATGGAAGAGGTAAATCAGGCATCAAACAACAGGCCGGACGTGCAAGCGCTCCGGCCTTTATTATTGTTGTCTATGCACCGAGCAGTGTGCCAAATCTAAAAGTGCCTGTTTGGCAGGGGTGTGTACAAATCCTTGCAGGGCCTCGCAAGCACGTTGCGCTTCTTGCTCGGCAACGCTGCGCACATAATCAAATGCCTTCACCGCATGCAAAATCTCCAACACGGCATCGAGCTGGGCCACTTGGCCTTGCAGCAAAGCCTGCTTAATTAAGTGTGACTGCGCCTCTGGCGCCTGTTGCATGGCATACAACATCGGCAAGGTGACTTTACCCTCGGCCAAATCATTGCCCAGCGTCTTGCCTATTTTGTCGCTGTCACCGGTTAAATCGAGCACATCGTCAATTAACTGGAATGCCGTACCCAAATGCATGCCATAGGTGGCCAGTGCGTTTTCCTCAGCCGAGGACGCCTGACACTGAATGGCGCCCAAGCGGGTGGCTGCCTCAAACAATTTTGCGGTTTTAAAGTGTATGACTTGCAGATATTCTTGTTCGCTGACGCCGATGTTACGCACATTGAGCAATTGCAGCACTTCACCTTCTGAGATGATGTTGGTCGCATCTGCCAACACCTCCATGACGCGCATATTCTGCAATTTGACCATCATCTGAAACGCGCGCGAATATAGAAAATCTCCAACAAGCACACTGGCTGGATTGCCATAGACATGGTTTGCCGTGGATTTACCGCGACGTAATTCTGAGGCATCCACCACATCGTCATGCAGCAAGGTGGCGGTGTGAATAAACTCGATGATGGCCGCCAGTTGATGGTGTTGCGGCTGTACGCCACCGGCTAAATCACCGGCCATCAAAACCAAGGCCGGCCGCAGGCGCTTACCCCCGCTGTGGATGATGTATTCCGAAATTTGATTAATCAGCGGAACTTGAGACGACAAGGAATGGCGAATCACGGTATCCACCTGCTGCATATCGCCTAAAATCCGCGCCAAACAAGCCTGAACAGACACTGAAACACCACTCACAAGACAAAGTGCAAGCATAGCATACCTGCACTTGCTCCCGCTATGCCGCACCGCCATTCGTGAGAGAGCGCTGCTGTCATCCCGCGCCTCATAGAATGACCCTATGCGCTATTCTTGGCCCATCTCCCCCTGTAATGGCGGGCGTATATTCAGATTTTTTAGCGTATTTTTGATGAACTGGTTTTTATAATGCCTATCTCGACGGCCTTTTTTTTCATGGCTGCGTTTAGCGTTGCGCTTATCCACCACGATCTCATCAATCAAGGTTAAATCTTCTAGGGTCAAAATATCATTGGGAGAATTACGCTTGGGCATATGGACTCCTGCCTATATGAGTATGTGTCATGACCCAATAGCGCGTAATAAGTTTTACCCGCCTATGGCCAAAGCGGTGTCACATGCCCCGTTGCATCAATGTGCGCACGACAATGTCCCGACCGGTCCAGCGCTAACCAATCCATCGCGTGAACCTGAAATTGCAACACCGCCAATGCATGCGGCTGTGCATGCGCCCTGGTAGGAGTTCCACCCATAGCGGACGATGCAAGCGCACTGCCAGGCGACGCCTCACTGAGAAAATCTTTGGCAGATGCGGATAACGCAATTTTTTGCCAAGCAGCGTCAACCACTGGACCATCGACATGTAACT
>JAIXZQ010000216.1 GCA_027489475.1 Methylophilus sp. | reverse complement strand
TTGAGGTAGAAAGTGAAATACGGATTACGCGAAATTGCCGTACCGGTCTGGGCATCCACAATCACCTTACCGCGGTGCATGACTTGCATGGTCTGCATAAAATGTGCGGGAACAGGTTGGCCAGCCTCGTTTTTACTGCGTCCTGTACGCATGGGATGCAAAATAATGATTTTAAGTTCTGTCAGGGGGGGGCCGCTGGCGGCTTCCATCAAGCGCGCACGCATTTTCATGCTGCTGGCAAACAGCTCTTCACGCTCACTGCTGGCACACCCGTCTTCAAGCACAATGACCCCACGACGCTGCGCTTGCACCTGACCATCCGCCCGCTGTTGCAAGGCGATTAAGTCACCACTCTGTGCCAGCTTCACGCGGGTCACCACATGTGGCAATACATTGGGTGCCAAGCTAAAACTGGCAATCAGCGGGGTTGGGTTGGCCGCCGCCAATAAACGCAGCTGTTGAATATCGCCGGCTGGGGCAGCGCCCAGCAGTTCGACTTGCACGACCGCACCATTTTCGGCTTTTTGGGGTGCTTCGATCTGCATGTCTTGGGCAGGGGTGGGCGCGGTAACATGCAAGGCAGAATAGACCTCGTCCACCTGTTTTGCCTCAAACGCTTGGGTCGCCCATGGGGCTGCCAGTGCCTGCATGGACATGCCCAGCATCGCCACCAGAATCAGCCTTTGCATATGCCACGGGATGGACGTGCGCGATTGTCGATTAACCATTTTTGTCATCCTGTTCCTGTTTGAGTTGTTGACGCAACCATTTGAGTCTGGCCTCGACTTTAGATTGCAAATAAAAGTCGCCATCTTTGGCTTTGCTGGCGATTTCAAACTGATCCACTGCCCGCGCCAGATCATACTTACGCACATAGGCCTCCCCCAGCGCTTGATGGCGTAGCATCTGCTTGCCCTGGCCTTGATAGGCAGCTGCTAGCCACTCATACAGTTTGGGGTCGTCAGCAAAACGCTCTGCCTGTTGCTGGATCACACTGACTGCCGCCGCCCATTGTTGGCTGCGCACCAATAATTCGACCAGACCATGCGCCAACATGCGGTGCTCAGGGTAGCGTTGTAAGCCTTGCTGAAATAGCTGTTGCGCCTGCGCAACTTGGCCCTGCTTCGCCAAGGCCACCGCTTGCAAGGTCAGTAAATACGGGCTGTTCATGCCATGCTTAAGCAGCCATTCAATCTCTTGTTGCGCGGGTAGCCACTGACTCGCGCGCAGCCAGGCATAGGCGAGGCCATAGTGTTCAGCCAGCTCATTTTGGTAGCGGCCTTCACTGATATTGTGTTGAAACTCCTCAATCATCTGCTGTGGGCTGGCCTGAAAGGCGCGGATTTTGGCCCGCATAAAATAAAACGACAGACTCTCGTTAATCTGCTTATAAGGCAGGTTTTGCACCCGATTGCCAATATCGGCAATCCGCTCGCTGGTCAACGGGTGGGTACGCAAGTAACTCGGCAGATTGCCGCCGTCAGAAAACCGGGTGGCACGCTGCATGGTGGTAAAAAAGGCTGGCATGGCCCGCACATCAAAGCCAGCATCTTGCAGAATACTCAGGCCCACACGGTCTGCCTCGCGCTCATGCTCACGTGTGTAGTCAAGCTGACGCTGAATGCCGGCAGCCGAGGCCGCCGTCATCGCCCCCATGCCGACTTGTGGATTAGAGCGGGCCACCAGCAACGCCAATGCCGTGGCTGCGATATTTTTAAACATGTCATATTTTTGCGAGGCCAGCATGCGTGCCAAATGGTGTTGCGTAACATGACCGATTTCATGCCCTAACACACTCGCCAATTCAGACTCACTGTTCGCAGCGGTAAATAGGCCAGTGTGTACACCAATCACGCCGCCCGGCATGGCAAAGGCGTTAACCGATTTATCCTGCACCACAAAAAAATAAAATTTTTGCGAGCGGTCTGGACCACTCTCGGCCAAGCGCGTGCCCAGCGCTTTGACATAATCCGTCACCTCGGCGTCATCCAGCACATCCTCACTGGTCGCCACCTGCTTCAAAATCTGATTAGCGATTTTTTCTTCATCGCGCAGCGACAACACGGTTTGCGAAGCATCACCCAACTCAGGCAATTGGTTAGAAGAGTCAGCGGGCAAGCTTAAATCAATGTCCGCAGGCGTATACGGCTTACCCGTCAAGGTCCCTTTTTGCGTGTTGGCCCACACAGCACTCCCGCTTAAACAAGTCATGGCCAGCAGACAGCCCATGCCCAACACACGCAGTAATGCGTGGCAACCCCAGCGGCAAGTGACTTTTGGCATCGGTAACAACGGCGAAAAACTCCAGATCATAGGCCTGTCAGGCAGACCGAAACTTGTTATGATAACGGCTTAAACGCTTGAGTTCACCTTTTTTAACCGGTCACCTATGTCACACACACCCACAGGCTTAACCCATTTTAATGCGCAAGGCGATGCCCATATGGTCGATATCGGCGATAAGCCGGCCAGTAAACGCATCGCCATTGCCGAAGGCCAGATTCACATGCTGGCATCGACCCTACACGTGATTTTGCAAGGTCAGGCTAAAAAAGGCGACGTGCTCGGCATCGCCCGCATTGCCGCGATTCAGGCGAGCAAAAAAACCAGCGATTTGATTCCCCTCTGCCATCCCTTGAGTTTAAGCCGTGTAGAAGTCAATTTTGCGACAAGCGATACCCCACCCAGTATCACGTGTAGCGTGCAATGCGAAACCACTGGCCAAACCGGGGTGGAGATGGAAGCGCTCACTGCCGTGCAAGTGGGTCTGCTCACCATCTACGATATGTGCAAAGCCATAGACCGCGGCATGACCATGACGGGCATTCGATTGGTGGAAAAACATGGCGGCAAGAGTGGGAGTTGGGTGGCGGCAACCTAAGATTGGGCGCCGGATTGCAAGCGATTGCCAGTATTACCTCGCAACCATTGGCCCACAGGGGAATTCACCCGGCATGGTGTGCGATGCCATCAGACCTACACCATCCTGACTAGGCCAACAGCGCGGCAATTCTGCGTGCGCATTCGGGGGCCA
>JAIXZQ010000036.1 GCA_027489475.1 Methylophilus sp. | reverse complement strand
TACTTTTGTCTGCTGCACAGTCCACGGCATTTATTGCGCACGGCCGTGTTTTTGCGCGATAGTCCAAGCCTGTTTTATAGGTGGCCGGTGATGTTGGCCTGCCTGTGCGTGGCCATCGCAGGGGGAGGAATGCTGTATCAGCTGTCGGGTTTCACGATAGACCAAGGCTTGATTGTGGTGATTTTTCCATTGCTTGCCGCCTTGACTTACCCGCATGTATTGCTGTTGCAGTGGGCGCAATTCTCGCGACAATGGACACCACGTCCGTTGTTACCCTTATCCCCTCGTTAATCCTGGTCCCCTATCGCCAGCAGCAAGTCTCATTAAACGTTGCGTTCAGTCAGGTGATCGTTAAATTAAGCCTGATTCAGAACTTTATTTCAGGCTAGCACTCTGTTGATGAGAGTGCTAAAATTAACTTAACTGATTGTTCAATAAAGGAGCCTACTATCAACGCGTTAACTTTACCTGTTGTTTCATCGGCCGACAGCCTGGATAAATACCTGCAAACCATTAAGCAGTTTCCGGTGCTCACCGCGGAAGAAGAGTACAACTATGCCACCAAACTCAAGCAACATGGCGATCTAGAAGCGGCACGTGCGCTGATTGTCTCGCACTTGCGTCTGGTCGCCAGTATTGCGCGTGGATACAGTGGCTACGGGTTGCCGCAGTCTGACCTGATTCAAGAAGGCAACATCGGCTTGATGAAGGCTGTGAAGCGGTTTGACCCAGACCGTGGCGTGCGTTTGGTGTCGTTTGCCATGCACTGGATCAAGGCCGAGATTCATGAATACATCGTGCGTAACTGGCGTTTGGTGAAAACCGCAACCACCAAAGCGCAACGCAAACTGTTCTTTAATCTGCGTAGCATGAAGCAAGGCTTTGACAGCTTGAGTCAAGATGAAGTCCAGCGCATCGCTACCGAGCTGAATGTGAAGCCAGAAGACGTTTCCGAAATGGAATACCGTTTAAATGGCCAAGAAATCTCACTGGATGCGCAGGTAGATGAGGACGGCGAAGAGGTGTATAGCCCGATTGCCTATCTTGAAGATGAAGGTCCAGAGCCTTCAACCCTGCTGGAAAACTTGCAAAATGAGCATTTGCAAACCGAGGGTTTAAGTGTGGCTTTGAGCCAATTGGATGACCGCAGTCGTCGCGTATTACAAGCCCGCTGGTTGACCGAAGGCGATGCCGCGACCTTGCATGAGTTGGCCGCAGAGTTCAGTGTATCGGCTGAGCGCATACGTCAGATTGAGCAAAAGGCGATGCAAAAAATCAAAACGTATCTGCTCGCTAGCAAATAAAAAAAACGGGTGCCTAGGCACCCGTTGTTACTTTCATGGCGTCTATCTAGGCCGGCTTATGATTAGGCCGCCTGCTCTATCACCTCTTCGTGGGCTAATCTCATCAAGGCCTGATGATGCATGGCCTCCAAATCATTCAATTGGTGACGGATGGTCAACTCGACCTGTTCTAAGTCAGCAATGCGTTCTTCCAAGGTATCGGTGGCTTGATAAATGCGTTTGATGCTTTCTACCCGCCGTTTAAGCTGCACATGGTGTTCGCGCATCTGGCTTTCCATCGGCGCAATCACCGCTTTGAGCCAGCTTTCAGTGTCGCGGTTAGCCGCCTCATATTCCAGAATCACGTGGCTGGCCAAGGTTTCAAAAAACTTGCTGGTTAAGGTGAGTTTTTCGTGCGCAATCATATTAAAAGTGGTGTTGAATTGATCGCGGTAAATCGCCTCCAGCTTATTCAATGATTTCAAATAACGAGAGGTTGAAAACGGGGGCGGTGTCTTGTGCAGCAAGCCGTGTTCTTTGGCAAATTTTTCATACATGGCTTCCATCATTTTTTTGATTTCGGCCACATGCATATCGGCCTGCATCATGCGGTTTTTCAGGTCACTAAAAAAGTCATCCATGGCCTGACGCATGGTTTTGGTAAAGGCCGCTTTCATCATGGTGTCGCGGGTTTCGCGCACCTTTTGCTTGAGCGCAGGCATGCCCAAATGGTGAAACAGTTGGTTAGACTGCGCCGAAAACACGCTGCGCAGAGCCTGATAGCGTTGCAGGCCCACTTCAAAATTGACTTTGTCTTGTTTGACCTTGCGCATCATCTGCGCGATAACATCTTCGTTTTTGCCTTGCAGACAGCGCAACTCGTCGGCTTGATCCATCACACTGCGCAAGCGGGTTTCCAGCATGTCGCGCGTCTGCTGCATCATGTCGTCGATTTCACCCTGTATGCTCTCACGCACAATCTGCTGTTTGGCAGGAATCAATTCATCGGATAAGGTCTTTTCAAGGTGCAATAAGCGGCTTTTGTGCAACAGCACGGCATCATTTTTCACCTTGGCCAGCAAGCCTTTTTGTGCAGAGGTAGGCAATATCTGGTCACGCGGCAAGCCAAGCAGCTCTGCGGAACTCAGCAATTGCTTATACAACTCGGTTTCCACTTCATCGTCACTTTTCAGCGGATCCCACAAGGTATCAATTTTGTTAAGCACCGCCATGCGGCCTTTTTGTTTCCAGCGCGCACCACTGATATAGCGGCGCCAGACTTCCATCTCTGATTTGGTCACGCCGGTGTCGGCGCCAAGAATAAACAGCACAGCATGGGCGTTGGGCAGCATGCTCATGGTCAACTCAGGCTCGGCACCTATCGCATTGAGGCCAGGCGTATCCAAAATCACCAAGCCTTGCTTGAGCAG
>JAIXZQ010000356.1 GCA_027489475.1 Methylophilus sp. | reverse complement strand
CGGTGCACGGGGGCAGCGGGATCAGTCTGGGCGTGATTGAGCAATTACGCCTAGAACGCCCACAGGCAAAATTTCTTGAGCTGGTGCACCGACTCGACCGAGAAACCTCGGGCGTACTCATGATTGCTAAAAAGCGTTCGGCCCTGACTGCTTTGCATGAGGCCATGCGACATCACCAGATGGATAAACGCTATCTGATGTTGGTTAACGGTCATTGGCAAGACGTACGTAAGAAAGTCACGCTGGATCTGCAAAAATTCTTAACCGAAGACGGCGAGCGTCGCGTGCAAGTGGTACAAGACCCCAGATTAAGTGCTGCGCCCGGTGGACGCAAATCCCTGAAAGCGGGTGGGGTGGCTGCGAAACAGCACGCGGCCAAGGGCCGCTTTGAAGTTGAAAGCCAACACTCCGAAACTTGGTTTTATTTACAGGAGCACCTTGGCGCGTATAGCCTGTTGCAAGCCAAGTTAATTACTGGACGCACACACCAACTGCGGGTGCAGTTGGCGCATTTGGGGTTTCCGATTTTGGGGGATGATAAATACGGTGATTTCGCACTCAATAAGGCCATGCATAAAGCAGGCTTAAAGCGCATGTTTTTGCATTCTAGCGAAACCCGTATTGCCCACCCATTGACTGGTGAAGCACTACATTTAGTGGCGCCCTTGCCCGCAGAGTTAGTGGCTTTTTTACAGCAACAAAGGCCGTCAACATCCACCCGGTAACCTGTTGATGCCAAAATGTTTTTGATTTAAAAGGAACCCCTTTGTCAGCTTTTGATTTAATTGTATGGGACTGGGATGGCACGGTGGCTGATTCTACCGGCCTGATTACACAGGCACTGATCCGCGCCGCCCACGAGGCCGAATTGCCCACCTTAAGTGAAGAACGCGCCCGTAGTATTATTGGTTTGGGTTTGCGGGAGTCTATCGAAGTGCTGTTTGGCGCGATTTCAGACACACAAGCGCAACATTTAGTAAGCCGTTACCAACAACATTACCGCGCCATTGAGCATGATATTCTGCTGTTTCCTGGCATCGCGGAGACGCTGACAGCTATTGCACAAACCCCCTGTAAACAGGCGGTAGCCACGGGTAAAGGTCGACGCGGGCTCAATACGGCTTTGCAACAAAGTGGCCTGGCAAAGTTGTTTGATGCAACCAAAACTGTGGATGAATGTTTTTCTAAACCACATCCGCAAATGCTGGATGAATTGATGGACGAACTGGTGGTCATGCCTGAACGTACGTTGATGATAGGTGATTCGCAATACGACTTGCTGATGGCCAAAAATGCTGGGGTACAGGCGGTTGCAGTCAGTTATGGGTCGCAAAGCACCGCCCAACTCGCGCCACATGCACCGCTTGCGATTTTTGAGGATGTGCCGAGTTTGCACGCTTGGTTAATGTCACAGCTATGAGTGAAGCCACAGAAGATTTGCAGTTTGATAGTCAGCGCGTGTTAGAAAAAGGCGACGGTGTGCGTTTTGATTTACCGCAACTCGGGCCGCATGCCACTGGGTTTTTGGTGCGCTTTGAAGGGCGCCCGTATGCATATGTAAATCGCTGTGCTCATGTGCCGGTTGAGTTAGACTGGGAACACGGCAAATTTTTTAATATCACGCAAGAGTACATCATTTGTGCTACCCATGGTGCCATGTATGCGCCGCAAACAGGGCACTGTGTCATGGGGCCATGTATAGGCAAACACCTGAGTGTCATCCCGGTGTCAGAAAAAGACGGAACAATTACCGTGCATGTGAATCAGTTATGACGCAAGACGGCAGTTAACATGCAGGCCCCTGTGTGTTGAAAACCAGTGTGTTGAACGCCAGCGAGCTAAACATGAGACCTCACAGTGCATTAACAATTATTGCTAGAATAAACCCATCTTATTGACGACGTATCCGTAGAAAGAACCTGAATAATGACCACCGAACAAGAAGTGACGCCAGCGCCCGCAGAACAGTCGCAACACGCAAGCGCTCAAGCCACGGCGCCGGCATCCGATGCCGCACTCAACACTTTAGAAAAATTGGCACTGGCGGGCTTACAAGAGCAAAAAACTGCCAGACGCTGGTCAGTGTTGTTCAAGTCGCTGATTATGCTGTATCTGTTCTTTTGGCTGTTTATCTTTTTGGGCTGGGTCGGTCAGAGTAAAAACGCCTCTACCGCGCATACCGCGTTGATTGATTTGGCTGGCGTGATTGAACCCGGCGGTCAGGTCAATGCGGATGCGGTCATCAGCAGCCTGCATGATGCATACGATAACAAAGGCACCAAAGGCATTATCTTACGGATTAACAGCCCTGGTGGCAGCCCGGTGCAGGCAGGCATCATCAACGATGAAATTCATCGCTTGCGCAAACTGCACCCTGAGATTCCGGTGCATGCTGTGGTTGAAGATATCTGCGCTTCAGGCGGCTATTACATTGCCGTTGCAGCCGACAAAATTTTTGTCGACAAAGCCAGTATCGTTGGCTCGATTGGTGTATTGATGGATGGTTACGGCTTTACTGAAGTGATGAAAAAAGTGGGGGTAGAGCGCAGACTGCTGACCGCTGGCTCAAATAAAGGCATGCTGGATCCGTTTTCGCCGGTGAACCCCAAACAACAAGCACTGGCGCAAACAATGCTCAATCAGATTCATCAGCAATTTATTAAAGTGGTGCGCGAAGGTCGCGGAAACCGCCTAAAAGAAAACGAAGAAACGTTTAGCGGCTTGTTTTGGAACGGCGAAGAAAGCATCAAGCTCGGTTTGGCGGATGCTGAAGGTAGTGCCGAATACGTCGCTCGCGAAATCATTAAACAAGAAGAGATTGTAGACTTTACCTATCAAGAGACTGTGGTAGACCGCTTTGCTAAAAAATTGGGTGCCAGCATGGCACAAGAGTTAGGCGTCAACGCCAAAGCCTTATTCCCGCAATTACGCTAACGGATTCCGACATGAGACAACCTAAAAAAAGAGCCGTTAGGCTCTTTTTTTTTCGTCATTCGTTTGGATGATGTCCTGATTTGGATTGTGGTTATTAATAACCACAATGATGGTTGTTAATTAATGTAAATTTGGTTACTTTCAGCCAACATTACTTTTTAACAAACTGTTTTATCCACTGTCTCAGTGCTTATATTTTTTAAGTCATTGATTTATATATATTTATTTATATAAAAATAAAGATTTGGCGCATATTTTGCAGTGGTTACTCCCGAAATGACGGGGTGTTTATTCGTCATCCATAAAATGAAGTTTCGGGAGAATCAATTGGAAAACCAACTATCCCATGTGGGATTCAAACAAAAACATATTTTCTTAGCCATTGCCATGGTGTTTCCAACCATGTTTCAAATTCAAACAGCGCAGGCGAGTTGCACCACCAATAATGCAGCGTCATCTGCCAATTCAATTGTCTGTACCGAAGGAAGCAGTTATACCGACAATGCGACAATCACCAATACGGCGACAATAACCACGGCTGTTACAACGAGTGTCGTTCAAATGGATGGCAACGGTAACCGTTTTAATAATAGTGGGACGCTGATTAATAATTCGCTCTACTCGGGTACAACGAATGCGGCGCAAAAATATGGTGTGTATATCGGTGCAGGGACAACGACTTTAGAGGATCGAAACCGAATTATCAATTCTGGAACTATCAGTGCAACCATTTCTAGCGCCAATATGTTGTCAAATGCCATACGCGTCAATACTGGGGCGGTGGTTGGTTTGGGAACCGATGTTGAAGGTGAGTACGTATTATCCAACAGTGGCTCAATCAGTGCCACACATAATGGTGTTGGGCGCGTAAATGGTGTCGAGGCGGGCGGTGACGTCGAGGAAATGGTGATTAATAACAGTGGTACTATCACTGGCACCTCTGCGAGCGCAATTACAAGAACAGTTAGCACGGCTACATCATTTACCGGTACTACGTCTCTGTATAGTACCGCAGCAAGTATTGGTGTTGCAGCGGGTATTTATGCTGAAGAAGAAGTGCAATCTCTTTCTATAACCAATAGCGAAAGTGGCATTATCGGTGGTGTTGGAAGCTATGCGAGCGGTATTTATACCCGTTCTGATACAGTGATAACCAATGCAGGTGTAATCAAGGGTGAAACCTTGTCCGGTGTCGCAACCATCGGTATTGCACAAGTTTCTGATAGCTATCTCTCCCGCAGTATGACTTTAGTCAATACTGGGACCATTACTGGCGATATTCTCTCAGTGAATGGGGCTGCTTTGCGCTGGTGGTCTTTATCTAATGGAGAGGGCACATCAGGGGCCACAATAGATGCAAGGTTGCTTATCAACAGCCAAAATGGTGAAGCAAACAGCGACATCACCAATACGGGTGATATTAATGGCGATATTTACTACAGTAATGGTGCGCACGTGTTAAAAAATAGTGGCTCGGTTGTTGGGAATATTGATTTGGACCAGCGTGATACCACACGCAGTTCAGCCGCATCTTGCACTATTGGAGACACAGCCAGCGGCTGTTGGACAACCTCTGAGGTGCCGACGGCGAATGGATTACAATCGGGTAGCTCAGCGATGTCTGAGTTTGTTAAAGTGAATGTGACAGGGATCAGTGCAACGGCCATCAGTTTTATTCCAACCGTGGTTGGTGCCAAATCATTTACCTTTGAAAACAGTGGCGTTTTTGATGGCAATCTGACTATCCGTACCGCATCAAGTACTTTGGCTGATGGCAGCACAGTGACTAGCAGTATCACCTTAATTCCTACCATCACAGGTGCTGGTGGCGCGACTGCTAATACCG
>JAIXZQ010000148.1 GCA_027489475.1 Methylophilus sp. | reverse complement strand
TTGGCATGGTGGGCGTTGGTCGGTTTGCTGGTCACAACCTTTGCCTTCTTAGGCGTCAATATGTTCTTAAGTGGACTACATTCTTACGGCACACTGTAATCGTAACTCCTCCACAAAAAGGCAGATGCGTAGGCATCTGCCTTTTTTCTTGGCTAAAAGAGCAATGCTGTGTTCTATTAACGTATGTTAAGATGTGTTAGACTTGCTTGCAGGTTTTAGCCAAGTTTTCTATCCACGACCGCTACCACAGTCCGCTGATGTATACCCTCAGCACTACGTTGTCTGTGAAGACCGCGTTTTATTTGTATGTTGTAACAGTCATCTTAATTTGTATGAGTCATCTTAGACCAAGGAGAACACCATGAAAAAACAGACTGGGTTTAGTTTGATTGAATTAGCGATTGTTTTGGTGATTGCTGGCTTACTTCTGGCTGGGGTCATGCGTGGACAGGAGTTGATTGCCAATGCCAAAGTAAAAAGTCTAGCCGGCGATTTTCGCAATATCCCGACCTACTTTTATGGCTATCAAGACCGCTTTAGAGCTTTACCAGGGGATGACCATGCGGCCGATGTGCATGTAGGTGGACTCAACGCGACAGGCACGGGGCAGACGCAGAATGGTCTGATACAAGGCGAATGGAATTCTACCAGCAGTCAAGATGAGTCATTTTTAGTCTGGCAACATCTGCGTTTAGCTGGCTTGTCTAGCGGCAGCACCGTGCCCACGCAGGCGAATTATGTGCCACGCAACAGCGAGGGCGGTCAGCTTGGGGTTACCAGTGTGTCTACACTGACAGCCGTGACTGCTAACACGTTTAACAGCGCCCATGCCATGTGTTCCGACGCTATTTTGGGACGTTATGCTTCGCAACTCGATACCATGATGGATGATGGTGTGGCCAATACAGGCGCCATGCGTATCGTTGAAAATGGCCTCCCCAGCAGTGGCGTGACCACGGTAGATGCGGGCCGTGCTTATCTGGTCTGCATGAGTTTTTAGTGTAGAATACAACAGCGTAAAACGAGAAAGGCCTGGATTTCAGGCTTTTCTCTTTTATGCAAAACTAAAAGGCATATTGCCGAGATTTCTGATTTAAAATAAGACCCGTTTTTCATCCTCCTTTCGTTATGGCAAACGCTATTGTTGATATTCAAGACCTGTCTTTTGGCTATAAGGGTCGATTACTGCATAAGGGCATCAATATGCGCTTTCCCAGAGGCAAAGTGGTGGCCATTATGGGCGGGAGTGGCAGTGGTAAAACCACTTTGTTGCGCCTGATAGGCGGGCAGCTCAAGCCTACACATGGTCAGGTATTGGTGGATGGTGAAGTCGTCAACCCTCAAGACCGTGACGGTATTTACCGACTGCGTCGCAAAATGGGCATGTTGTTTCAACACGGTGCCTTATTTACCGATTTAAATGTGTTTGAAAATGTCGCGTTTCCCATGCGCGAACATACGCAATTGCCTGAAAGCATGATACGCGACCTGGTATTGCTCAAGCTCAATGCTGTTGGTCTGCGGGGGGCCCATGCCTTAATGCCCACTGAGTTGTCTGGCGGGATGGCAAGACGTGTGGCGCTGGCCAGAGCCATCGCGCTAGATCCAAGCATCATCATGTATGACGAGCCTTTTGCTGGGCTGGATCCTATTTCGATGGGCGTGATTTGCGACCTGATACGGAGTCTCAACGATGCGTTAGGGGCGACCTCTATCATCGTGACGCATGACGTTGAAGAAACCTTTCAGTTTGCCGATTATGTGTATTTTGTCGCCGACGGCGTCGTCGCTGCAGAAGGCACGCCCGACGAGTTACGCGCGTCAACCCTGCCCTTTGTGCACCAGTTTGTGTTTGGTGAAAAAGACGGTCCAGTGCCGTTTCGTTATGCTGCGCCTGATTATCATGCCAGTTTGCTAAGAGGGGCACGTTAATGGCCGTGCATCAAATGAAGCGCATGCTTACCCGGCTGGGGGCTGGGTTCATCAATAAAATCTGGCGCTTGGGCGCGGGTGCCCGCTTGTTCTGGTTGACCTTGATTTCTTCTGGCGAAAGTTTTCGTCGTTTTCGACTGACGGTGCGTGAAATTTATTTCACTGGTGTCATGTCACTCATCATTATTGTGGTCTCGGCCTTTTTTGTCGGCATGGTATTAGGCTTGCAGGGCTACCATACGTTGCAAAAATATGGCTCATCTGAAGCCATTGGCGTGCTGGTGGCTTTGGCCTTGGTCCGCGAATTGGGGCCAGTGGTCACCGCATTGCTGTTTGCCGGTCGCGCTGGCACAGCGATTACCGCCGAAATTGGCTTGATGAAAGCCACTGAGCAATTATCTGCGATGGAAATGATGGCCGTGAGTCCTATCGCTAGAGTCATTGCACCGCGGTTTTGGGCAGGCGTCATTGCGATGCCAGTGTTGGCGACCTTGTTTTCTATGGTCGGTATCTTGGGGGGCTACCTTGTCGCTGTGCCATTAATTGGCGTGGATGCAGGCGCATTCTGGTCACAAATGCAGGCCAATGTCGACTGGCAGTACGATATTTTAAATGGTGTCTTGAAGAGCTTGGTCTTTGGCGTGGCTTGTACCATGATTGCCTTGTTCGAAGGCTACGATGCCCCACCGACCGCAGAAGGGGTAAGTCGGGCCACCACCCGCACCGTGGTCACCTCATCAT
>JAIXZQ010000371.1 GCA_027489475.1 Methylophilus sp. | reverse complement strand
CCATAGGCGTCGGGCTGTTGATGATCTGGCTGAGTTTGCCTGCCATGGTGCAGCCGATTAATCATTGGCTCATTGACGCTCAGCAGCAGATGCTGCAAGTGTTGCATTAGCGGTCTTTATCTTTTTTCCCTCATCGTCATCTTTTCTCGACACTGCGCTTAATGCACAGCATCAAGCAACACTGCGTTTAGAAAAAAAATCACCCCACCGTGCTTACGCAGGGTGGGGCTGCAGAGGAGGATGCGGTTAAATCAAGCTGAATAAAGACAAATTAGAAGTGGCGGTAAACGCCTTTTGTGCCGCTTGCAAAATCGTGGTTTTCTTAGAAATATCAGACAAGGCTTGGGCGTAATCCAGGTCTTGCAACTTAGACAGCGATTCATCGTATTGCAGGTCTAAGCTCTCACCTGTGGTTTTTAAGGTATCTAGCAGGTTTAAATTACTGCCAATTTCAGCGCGTGCACCGAGCACCCGATTGAGCGCCGTTTGCATACTGCTGATGGTGTTGCTTAAGCCGGTGTTATAAGCCGTTTGCGTGGCGCTGTCGGTAATCGGCGTTTTTAGCAAGGTAATCATGTCTTGCACGGTTTTGAATACATTGCTGCCGTTGGCGCCAAACACTTGCGTGCCGGTAAATGTCACCGCCATTTTGCTTTGCACGTCTACCTGTAATTGCAAACGGCTGCTGTTGGCCACAAAGTCATTATTGCTGTCGAATGGCACCGTGGTCGTGGCATATCCTGAATATAGGTAATTGCCTTGCGAATCCTTGGTGTTGGCCAAGCTCAGCAGTGTATCGAGTTTGCCTTGCAAGTCATTGCCCAGATTAAAGCGCTCGTTATCGCTATAGCTTGCGTTCCCCGCGCTGATGACCAAGGCTTGTATTGCTTGTATGGTATCCGTGACCCCAGTCATATTGGTTTCATAGGTTTGCAACAATGTCTCTGCCGTATTGCGGGTATTGGCAAAATTAGCATTTTGCTCTTTAGCAGTGTTTAATTCCAAAATACGCGCAGAAGCCACAGGATCGTCGGCCGGGGTGTTGACCCGCTTGCCGGTGGCGGTTTGCGTACTCAACCGGCTAAGGTCTGATTGCAAATCCATGAGCCGGTTGGTGCCGGATTGGAAGATGGTGTTGGTACTGATGCGCATAGCGGTTCCTTACTTAAGCCTTATTGGCCCATTTGCAAGAGCACTTCAAACAGTTGGCTGGCAATTTGCATCATCTTGCCAGCGGCCTGATAGGCTTGCTGGTAACGGAGCAAATCAGCCGCTTCTTCATCCAGATTCACCCCAGACTCCGATTGCATGGCACTGGTTGCATTTTCGAGCGCCGTGGCATCAGCTTTACTGGTAATGCTCAATTCATTGGTTTTGGTGCCCACAGCACTGACCAATTGCGCAAATGCCTGGCCATAGGTGCGGTTGTTGCTGCTGCCTGCCACACGTACATTGGCGGCGGTCTGCAAAGCGGCCAGTTTTAAACCATTTTCGTTATCGCTAGGGCCGCTATTGTTGGCGCCCGCCAGTGCCAGTTTATCCACATCGGTAAACGCCAAAGACAGCTGACCTGCGGCATATTGTGTCGGCTTGATTAAATAGGCATCGCCTTCGGCTGGGGTGGTCGAGTTAATGTCTATTTGCATGCCATCCACTGAGGCGGGCAATGATGCGCCTTGCCAAAGGATTTGTTTATCACTCAAACGGGTGATGGTGTATTGACCACTCGCGTATTTCACCGAATAGTCACTGCTGGTGAGCAACGCTGGATTGTTTAAGATGACATTCAACACCTTGGACGGGTCGGAGTTGGTAGAGCTACTAATGGCCGTGGGTGCGGCCATCTGAAAAAAGTTGGTACCCAAGGTGCCATTGAGGTCATAGCCTTGGGTCTGCTGGTTGTTAAACTGCGTGGCCAAGGTCATGGCCAATTGGCCAATCTGATTTTGTACGCTGTCTAGGGTTTCGCTTCTAAACTGCAAAATACCGCCCAAGCTACCGCCTGCAAGGGTGTCGGTTCCCAAAATTTTCGGGCTGGCGGGGTTGCCATAGGCGACTTCTAGGCGCGTGGGGTCGGTTTCACTGGTACGGGTGTACAAAGAATACTGCTGGGTGCCCACCACCAAGGGCATGCCGCTGCCTGCAAACACGTTATATGAGCCGTCATCTTGTTTGATGACTGAGGTTTGTACGATTTCACTGAGCTTGGTGATAATCTGGTCGCGTTGATCCATCAAGTCATTGGGCGGATTGCCGGTTGAGTTAATGGCTTTACTAATCGTACTGTTTAAGGACGCAATCTGCGATGCGTAGCTATTAATGGAGCTGACACTGACATTAATTTGCGTATTAATGGTTTCGCGCATTGCGTCCATCTGCGAGTTGATGGCGTTAAAGCGATTGACCATAGACTGCGCGGACGAAATCATGGTTTGCCGTGTGGCTGTATCACTTGGGTTTGCCGCCGCCGCACTCACAGATTTAAAAAATGCTGAGATGACGGGGTTTAAGCCAGCCGTACTGTCAGACAATAGGTTGTTGATTTGGCTGATATTGCTGTAATAAGCGCTGCTGGCACCACTGGTCGCCGTGTTGTTAATGACCTGTTTGGCCAAGGTGTCGTTATACACCCGTTGGATAGCCACCACATTGGTGCCTTGACCAACATAGCCATAGCCGAAGTTTTGCGACTCTGCCGCCGCCTGCACCATGACCTGCCGACTGTAGCCGGGGGTAGATGCGTTGGCAATATTATGGCCAACCGTGGCAATGCCAACTTGGGCCGCATTGAGCGCGCTTTTGCCTATTGAGAGTACGTTTGACATGTTATTTCCTCATGTATCGGCCCCCTGCAGAGGGTCAGATACGACTTTAAAGTGACTGTTAAGAGGCTTATCGGCTCGTTTTTCTAAACCTTTAATCTGTTATTTGTGGATGACACATTGCGCTGACAGTCAACGGCTGCGCCATCGGCTCACCATAGACCCGCATTAGCCTTGCAATTGGCGGATCACCTGCGTCAGTTTTTTGCCATATTGCGGGTCGGTGGCATAGCCTGCGCGTTGCAAGGCCGTGGCATAAGCACCCGCATCATGGGTGTTTTGCATGGCTTGCTGGTAGCGCGGATTATTCGCAATCAAACGGGCATAATCTTTAAAAGCATCGGCATAGCTGTCATAGGCCCTAAAGGCTTCCACCCGTGTCTGCTTGATGCCGTTGATATATTCGGTGGTGGTGCTGTTCACCACTTTGCCTTTCCAACTGGCGTCGGCTTTGATGCCAAACAGGTTATGGCTGTTTACCCCATTGTCGGCGCGGATTTCATGTTTGCCCCAGCCACTCTCCAAGGCGGCTTGTCCCAGCATAAAGCGGGCAGGAATGCCAGAAGATTGGCTGGCGGCTTGTGCATGCGGCAACATAGAGGCGATAAATGCTTGGGTTTTCCCAGCGATGGTCTGTACCGCGTTGGTTAACGGAGCGGGTGGCAAGGTCAGGGCTTTGAGTGAGGCCTGCGTCTCTTCTAATAACGGGGGCAATTCACGCAGACTGTTGGCCCAAGCGCTGTCATCGTTGGCTGGCTCGGAGCCTTGCACCGACGCCCACTGCTGATAGGCATTACGGATTTTTTGCGTGGCCATGGCTAAGGCCTGTTGGGCTTGATTGAGGGGTGAGTGATGGTCTGCATGCTGGGCAATTTCACTGCGACTGTTGAGCGGCGTGAGACGATTAGAACTGGAAGGCAGCGCCGGTATCTCTGAGCTTGCTGGGGTTGTCTTATTTAAGCCACTCTGGGCTGCTGAACCCGCCTGTTGGTCTAGCGCCTGTGCCGCGGTCGGGCTAAATTTACTGAGTTGTCTGACCAGCACATCGGTCAGGCCCAAGCCCTTTTGACTCAAGTGATTACTTAACTGCTGATCCAGCATGCCGGTAAACATCTTGCTTTGTTCATTGTCTGTGAGGCCATCTTGGGGCACGGTGTCACGCATGCTTTTTAGCATCATGTTCATCAGCACGGATTCAAACTGACGAGCGACTGCACGGATGGTTTCCGGCGAGTCGCTGTTGCCACGTTTTAGGCTGTTGAGCGCGTTGGCGTCTATGGCCAGGCTGTTGGGGTCGACACGGGTTTGCATGTGCGCCTCCTATTAAATCACCTCAAGCTCGGCGTTTAATGCACCGGCAGCTTTCATCGCCTGCAAGATCGCTAACAGGTCTTGCGGCGTCGTACCGATGGCATTTAATGCCTTAACCACATCAGCCAGATTGGCGCCGTTGTTGAGTTTAAGCACTTTGCCTGGCTCTTTATTGATATTAATCTCAGAAATTGCGGTAGACACGGTCTGACCATTAGAGAAGGGGCCCGGCTGGCTGATGACGGGCGAGGTATTGATTACCACCGACAGATTGCCATGGGAGACGGCACAGCTATCCAAGGTCACGGCTTTGTTCATCACCACCGAACCTGTACGCGCATTCAGGATGATTTTGGCAGGGGTTGCTGCCAGTGCCACATTAATGGTTTCTAAATTAGCCAAAAACGAGACACGGCTCATGCTTTCTGGCGGACGTACTTGAATCACACGACCACTTTCGGCTTGTGCCGTCATCGGACCAAATTTTTTGTTAATCGCTTCAACCACATTGTTGGCGGTTGAAAAATCGCTGTCTTTTAACTCGAGCTTGACCAGTTCTTGTTGCAACAAGGTATTGGGCAATGCACGTTCCACCGTTGCGCCATCTGAAATACGGCCTACACTGAGGTGGTTAATCTGGGTTTGGCTGCCATTGGCGGCTGCACCAACGCCACCGACCACCAAGTTGCCTTGCGCCATGGCATAAATTTGTCCGTCAGCGCCTTTCAGCGGGGTCATCAACAGCGTGCCTCCGCGTAAACTTTTGGCATTGCCCATAGAGGATACGGTCACATCCAAGGTCTGTCCGGGTTGTGCAAATGCGGGCAGGGAGCTGGTCACCATGACGGCTGCGATATTTTTAAGCATCAAGTTGGTGCCTGGAGGCACGGTCACCCCCATCTGATTCAGCATGCTGATAATGCTTTGTACGGTAAAAGGCGTTTGTACGGTCATGTCACCTGTGCCATCCAGCCCCACAACCAAGCCATAACCAATCAGCTGGTTGCTACGCACCCCTTGAATATTGCTGATATCTTTAATCCGTTCAGCCTGTGCAAACGGGCTGATAGATAACAGGCAGAGCGCCAGTATCACATCAGACAAGCCAGACAACAGTCGATATTTCAATGCACGCATGGTAGCGCTCCTACAACGGAATCATACTGAGGAAGAAGCGAGAGAACATAGACAGCACCTCCGCCGCATCCATTTTGGTATTGCTGCGATATTCAATGCGGGCGTCACCCACTTTGGTCGACATGACTTCGTTACCTATCGTAATCAGGTCAGGGTTGACGACACCAGAAAAGCGGACAAACTCAGTGCCTTTATCAAAGCCAATTTGTTTTTCGCCACTGATGACCAAATAGCCATTAGGCAAGACATCGACCACAGTCGCGGTGACAGAGCCGTTAAAGGCATTGCTGGCGTTGGCGCTGGCTTTGTCTTCAAATGACAGCGCAGAGTTGGCATTGAACGCGGCTTTGGGCACATTTTTGCCGAACAGACCGGTGATAGCCCCATTCACAGAGCCATCTTTGGTTTGTTCGTTATCAGAGCCTTTGTTGGCCGTGGTGTTTTCTGTAATGCGCACGGTCAAGATATCACCCACATAACGGGGTCTGCGGTCTTCAAACAGGGGACGGTAGGCGGCATTGTTGAATATCGCGCCCTCAGTTCTAGCATCTGGTCTGGCCATTGCGACCCGCGGCGTTTCTGGCTTTTGTACGATGGTCGATGGGGTGATGGAGCAGCCGTTTAACAGCTGCGACAAGGCCAGACACAGTAACAAGCTCATAAGCGTTCTATTCAACATAAGTGTTATCCTCAAGCAGGGATTACATCTGCGATAGCTTTTGCAACATCTGGTCGGAGGTTGTAATCGCCTTGCTGTTAATCTCATACGCGCGCTGGGTTTGTATCATGCTCACCAGCTCTTCAACCACGTTGACGTTAGAGGTTTCGACAAACCCTTGTGACAACAGGCCTGCGCCATTGGTCCCCGGCGAGTTAATATTGGCGTTGCCAGAGGCGGTGGTCTCTACATAGAGATTTTCACCTTTGGCTTGTAAACCGGCCGGATTAATAAAGGTGGCTAACTGCAACTGACCGACTTGGGTGGTGGCAGTGGAGTTAGGGGTGGTAATGGAAACCACGCCATCACGGCCTACCGTGATACTTTGTGCATTCAATGGAATATTGACCGCTGGCTGCACCGGAAAGCCACTGGCCGTCACCAACTGGCCTTGACTATCAACCTGAAACGAACCATCACGGGTATATGCGGTGGTGCCATCAGGCAGCAAGATTTGAAAAAAGCCTTGGCCTTGAATCGCTACATCTTTATCGTTGCTGGTTTGTTGAAGGTTGCCTTGGGTAAAAATGCGTTCTGTGGCCACCGGTTTGACCCCCGTACCCAGTTGCAAGCCGCTAGGTAACTGGCTTTGCTGAGAGCTTTGTGCGCCCACTTGACGTAGGTTTTGATAGAGTAGATCTTCAAATACCGCGCGCGACTTTTTAAAGCCGCTGGTGCTGACGTTGGCCAGGTTGTTGGAGATGACGTCCATCTGCGTTTGTTGCGCATCGAGGCCGGTTTTGGAAATCCATAATGAGCGTATCATCGTTCACTCCTTGGGGTGTTCACCCATTTGCATACTGACATATTAAGCCCGGCCTTAGCCGTTCATACTGAAGAGCTGATCGGCTTTTCCGGCGTTGTTTTGCGCGTTATCCAGCATCTTCATTTGCATATCAAACTGACGGGCCAGACTGATCATGTTGACCATGGTCTCTACCACGTTGACATTGCTGCTCTCTAGCGCGCCGCCCACCACTCTGACATTGGCATCCGCTGGCGCGGGTTGTCCGTTGCTTGTCACAAACAGACCATCATCCGCACGCTTAAGGGTAGCTTCTGCAGGATTGGCCAGTTTGATGCGCCCAATAATATTGGTGGCGCCGGGGGCGGTGAAATCATTGACGCTGGAAATCGTGCCATCACCACCTATGGTCACAATCACGTTAGGCGGAATGCTAATCGGGCCACCATCGCCCATGACGTTGAGGCCAGACTCGGTTTGCAATTGGCCGTTTTCGTTAATCTTAAAGGAGCCGTTACGGGTATAGCCTTCTGAGCCATCGGCACGCTGCACGGCAATCCAGCCCGGGCCTTGTACCGCCACATCCAGATCGCGCCCGGTGTGCTGTATGCTGCCAGATTTAAAGTCTGTGCCCACCGTTGCATCGACCACAAAGGCGCGGGTGGGTAGACCATCGCCTTGCACCTGCACGGCTCTAAAACTGTCCACCTGCGCTTTAAAGCCGGTGGTGGTGGCGTTGGCCAAGTTATGCGCAGTGGTCGCCTGTTGTTCCAGAATATGCTTGGCGCCGGTCATGGCGGTATAAATCAGCTTGTCCATTGTGGCTCCTTTATCACTCAGCATCCGACGTTGCGGCTGAGCGGGTGTCCTGTAGGCCTGCAGTCATGCTAGGGCAGGCCCTCAGGCAAGGTTAATACGGTTATCTCAAGTTGACCAAGGTCTGCATGACCTGGTCTTGCGTTTTGATGGTTTGTGCGTTGGCCTGATAAATGCGCTGTGCGGTAATCATATTGACCAGCTCAGCCGTCAAGTCGACGTTGGAGTCTTCCACCGCTGAAGACTGCAATACGCCCAAAGTACTGCTGCCGGGCGCGCCTATCAGTTCATCGCCAGACTCAAAGCTAGACATCCATTGGTTACCGCCTAGGGATTGCAAGCCATTCGGGTTAACAAAGTTTGCCAAAATGACACGGCCCAAATCTTTGGATTGACCGTTGGTGTAACGGCCTTGAATAATGCCGTCATCGCCTATGGTAAAGCTGGCAATACGGCCGGATGAGTAGCCGTCTTGCGTGAGTTTGTTCACGCTAAATGACGAGCCATATTGTGTGCTGGTGCCGTAATCAAAGCTTAAGTTCATGGCGGCCGCCCCCGTGGTTGGGGTGAACGTCACTGGCGTAATGGTGGAGTTGACGGTATCCAGCGTCCCAGAGTTGGTAAACACCATGGTTGGGGTTGGGGTGGGGGTCACATCCGTACCATCCACTGTGGTATACACGCGCCAGTTATTGGCGGCTGTTTTCACATAGTAGTTTTGTACGTTGTGTGAGTTGCCCAAGTTGTCGTACACGGTGATGGCCGTGGAGTTGGTGTAACTGGTGGGGTCAGACGCACTGAAGGGGGTGACGGTCTGGTCAATGGCGGTGCTGGCGGAGTTCAAGTTTAACGTGCCACTGATTTCGGTAGAGGCCACAGGTTGCAAGTCACTGGTGTCGATTTGAATTTCTACTGGGCTAGAGCCATTCAAGTTTTGCGCACTGTTCCCCATCAGGCGTTTACCATCGCTGGTGGTTAAATAGCCATTTCTGTCCATTTGAAACTGGCCGTTACGGGTGTAGGTGATGGCGCCGTTGTTGCTTAAGCGGAAAAAGCCTGCACCGTTAATGGCCACGTCTAAAGTATTGTTGGTGGCGGTGATATTGCCTTGAGTAAACTGCTGCGCAACATCGGCCACTTTGGTACCAATCCCAATCTGCGTCGCACCAGCCCCGCTGAGGGATGCGGCAAACACGTCAGCAAACTCTGCACGGGCTTGTTTAAAGCCGATGGTGTTGGCGTTGGAGACGTTGTTGCCAATGACTTCAAGTGCCTTGGCTGCTGCGTTTAAACCACTCAAACCTTGTGAAAAAGCCATGTTATTTCTCCTAATTCAAAATCGTTCTGTCGGATGTTCGTTGTCTAAAGTCCTGTCATTAAAAGATTTCAGAGACTTCTGAAACCGCGACAGAGGTGTTGTTACTGAGATTGAGCTTGACGCCATTGCTGCCGGTAGACACGCTTTGCACTTGCGCCAGGCTGAGGGCCGAGCTGGCGACTTTGCTGGTGCCGTTGGTGGCCGTGATTTCATAGCTGTAACTCCCGCTTGGAGCCAGCGTGCCGCCATCGGTCATGCCATCCCAAGTCAACGCATTGACGCCAGGGTCTTGGCGACCAAAGGTCAGCGTGCGTATGGTTTGGCCTGCGCCATTCTTAATCGCCACCGATAGATTGTCTGCCCCATTCGGCACGTTAACGCCAAAGTAGCCACCTTTGTCGGTGTGGCTTAAGGTGTTGCCGTTGACCAGCACGCTGTGACCTATCATGTTGGTGGCCTGATAAGACTGCCCCAACTGCACATTGCTAATCAGGCTATTCATGGTTTCATTCAGCTTGTTGATCCCGGTCACGGTATTCAACTGCGCCATCTGGCTGGTCACTTGCGCGTTATCCATAGGATTCAGCGGGTCTTGGTTTTTCATTTGCGTGACAAGCAAGGTCATAAATCTGTCTTGCACCTCGTTGGTGGTCGTGCCATTGGCGCGCGTATTGACCGCGTTGAGCAAGTCTTGCGAAATCTGTTTGTTGTTGGTGACGGTGGTCATACGGGCGTCCTTTCCTGGGCTTATTGACCGATATTCAGGGTTTTGAGCAACATGGTTTTCGCCGCATTCATGGTTTCCACGTTGTTCTGATATGCACGCGAAGCCGAGATCATATTGACCATCTCTTCGGTCACGTTGACGTTAGGCATGGTGATGTAACCTTCGCTATTGGCCAGCGGGTGTTTTGGGTCGTAGACCATTTTGCCGGGGCGAGGGTCTTGAATCACACTGTCCACAGCCACAGTGCTGGCGTTGTTATTGGCCGCATCTTGCACCGCCTTAAACACCACTTGTTTGGCTTGATACGGTTTGCCATCGGCCCCGACCACGCTGTCTGCGTTGGCCAAGTTACTGGCAACGGTGTTGAGGCGCATGGATTGTGCACTCATGGCCGAGCCAGAAATCTTAAATACATTAAACAGTGACATGAGATGTCTCCTTATCGCAGTTATTGCCCGCTAATCGCAGACAACATTTTCTTAATCTGCCCCGAAATCATGGTCAGGCTGGCTTCGTAACGAATGCCGTTATCTACATAGGCATTGCGCTCAACGTCCATATCTACCGTGTTACCATCAACAGAGCTTTGTAACACGGAGCGAAATAACGGGTCGCTGCCACCCAGGCCGCTGTTACCGCTGCCAGACAAGTGCATGCTGTTGGTTTGTTGCAAGCCACCCGCGCTGGCGCTGCCTGCGCTGTTGCCCGCTGAGCGTGTGCCAGCACTGCCTGATTGTTGCAGGGCGCTTTGCATGGCGGCTTTAAAGTCCAGATCGCGTGCCTTGTAGTGTGGCGTATCTGCGTTTGCAATATTGGAGGCCAACAATTCTTGGCGTTGATTACGCACGCGCAGCGCCGTCTGATGAAAATTCAGCGCGGCATCAAGTTTGTTCATCATCACTCTCTCCTTATTACGGCTTAACTGCTTGGTCGCTGCTTGCTTACGTTGTGAATTAGCGGTCGATTAAAGTTTTGTCATGCATGGTCGTTAACTCAGTTAAGCAGGCGATGAATCATCTAGCCTGCATCACGCATGACTTTTATCAGTGCTACTCAGTCTACGCCCGGCTTGCCAGTTTGATTTGGCAATTAAACGGGCGTTTTGCCCTTTAATTCGGCAATCATGGCGCACCCGTCTGCGTAGAATATAAAGCATGAAAAACGCTTTGACCCTGATTCGTTGCATCCGCCTAGCCAGTACACTGGCATGTGCGGGCTTAACTGTAAGTCCAGCTTGGGCCGCGCCAGCAAACACCATGCACAGCCGCCTACTCGAGACGGTGACGCAGTTTGTGATGACGCAAACGCAGGGCTATCCGGGCAAAGTAAAGATTGAAGTGTTGCCGATTGATAACCGGATTCAGATTGCCGAATGCGGCTTGATGGAAGCGTTTACCGTGCAAGGGGCGCGACTGTGGGGCAAAACCCATATTGGTGTGCGTTGCTTGCAATCTGAGAGCAAACCGTGGACTTTATATGTGCAGGCCGATGTGCAAGTGTGGGCCGATTATGCAGTGACCGCCTTACCGGTGAGTCAAGGTTCACCTGTGCAAGCCACAGATGTAGTGATGCAGCATGGTGATTTAAGCAAACTACCGGCAGGCATTATTACCGATGTCTCACTGCTGGCCGGTAAACATGCTGCGCTGAATTTGCCCTTGGGCACTGTGTTACGTCCTGAGATGCTCAAAGCCGTGCCGGTGATACAACAAGGTCAAATGGTGCAATTGAACAGCAAAGGCGAGGGCTTTGTCATCACCGCAGATGGCACCGCCATGCAAACAGCCAATGTCGGGCAAGTGGTCGATGTTAAGGTCAGCAGTGGCCAAATTATCAAAGGCATCGCGCAAGCCAGTGGCAAAGTGGACGTACGCTTTTAAGCGCATCACTCATGCCATGCCGGGTGACTACATGACTGAACAGATAAAAAGTGGTTTAAGCCCTAAAGTTCGCTTAAACTATGCCGATAATCCTGTTAACAAATGTGGGTTTTGATATACCCAAAACATTTTCTTTCAGAAGAGGTTCGGCATGAATATTTCAGACTCAATTAAAAAACTCGGTGTCGGCGTAGAAAAGCCGGTACTTGATAAAGGTAACGCCAGTAAAGGCACAGAAAAAGCCGCCAATGCACCCAGTGGCGGGGCGACAGACAATGTCACCTTGTCCTCAGCTTCGGTACAGTTGCAATCATTAGAGGCGGGTCTGGCCACCGGTGAGGTGTTTGACAGCAATAAAGTCGAAGAAATCAAAGCGGCCATTGCCCGCGGTGACTTCTCGGTGGATACCGCCAAAGTGGCTGATGGCTTGCTGCAAACCGTCAAAGACTTGATACAACCCAATCAGAAAAGGTAATCAACATGCGTTCTGCAACCCAGCACACCGCCGTTTCATTTGAACAAGATGCCGCACTGGTGACTGCGTTGTTGCAGGATTTGCAACATGAACAAGTGGCATTAATCGATGCAGACTTAGAGCGCATCGAACAAATGGTGGATAAACGACTGGAGTTGCTGCAAGCCTTGGGCGCGGCTGCCAGTGCCCGCTATGAAGCCTTGGCCGCGGCCGGCTTTGAAGCCAGTGAGCAAGGCATGGCTGCCTGGCTCAATACGCAAGCTGACGGCTCATTAAACAATGCTTGGACCACTTTTCAACAACAGTTGGTGCAAGCCAAAGAGCTGAATCGCTTGAACGGCATTTTGATTAATAAGCATTTTCAGCGTAACCAAGAAAAGCTAGATGCCTTGACCGGCAAGCAGACCGCACCTCAGTTTTATGGCAAAAATGGCCATACGCAACGTGCCAACGATAGCCGAAGCAGCTATTCTGTCTAGTCTGACTAAACATCAAAAAAAACCGCAGTGATATTAGACTGCGGTTTTTTTTGTCTATGGATACCTAGCTTACGTGGGCTACTGAGCGCATACACCCACAAGATCATGAGGTTCACTTTGGCCAGACCGAAGTGGTGATGAGGCCTGTGAGAGATGCGCTTAGCCGCGTTGACTTTCCAGCGTCTCCCAGCGCGTCATTTTTTCCAGCAGCGCTGCTTCGAGTGCCGCCAAGCTTTCTTGCAGCGCTTTGATTTGCTCGGGTGACTGTTGATACACCTCGCCACTGGCAAACTGCGCATGCAAGGCGTTTTGTTGTTGCTCTAGCGCCTCAATCTCAGCCGGCAGCGCCTCTAACTCACGTTGTTCTTTAAAGCTGAGTTTTTTTCTTGCATTTGCGGCGGAGTCAGGCGCATTTGGCGGAGTGGTGTTGGTGGTTGGTTTATTGGCTATAGGTGCCGTAGCTTTGTTGGCGGCTTCGCGCTGTTGACTAAAGCGCAACCAGTCGTCATAGCCGCCACTAAACGCCGTTAAGCGGCCCTGACCTTCAAACGCAATCACTTGGGTGACGGTGTTCTCTAAAAATGCGCGGTCATGGCTGACTAAAAACAAGGTGCCGCTATAGTCCTGCAACAAGTTTTCGAGTAGCTCTAAGGTGTCGAT
>JAIXZQ010000118.1 GCA_027489475.1 Methylophilus sp. | reverse complement strand
TTTGGCTTGAACCGAAAATGTCTCGGAGAAAATGGCGCACCGCCATGGAGTTTCTTCAAACGATTTATTCGCCGCATTACAAGATTGGGAATACACTTTAAAGCGCTCTCCTTCAGCCTTGGCGATTATAAAAGGCGAAAAAATTCCGGCTGCTAAGGTCAACAAAACCTCTTCATCGCAAGCAGACCTTGTGATTTGGCAGGCGAAGTCACCTGCCAAACACAAGCGTCGTCCCTCTCGAATTGCGGGAGGGTAACATGGATAGCGGTCAGCCTATCAAGAACCCGCTCTATCCTGTCTCACTGCGTATGACCTTTGAGGAAAAGGCGAACCTCGAATTAGCAGCGGCAGGCATGTCTCTGTCAACCTATATCCGCTGGCGGATTTTCGACCCTGCCTCGCCCCCGCCCAAGCATCGCGGCAAGCGACCTGTGAAGGATCATGTCGCGCTCGCAAGACTCTTGGCGATGATGGGGCAATCGCGCATTGGGAATAATCTCAATCAACTCGCCAAAGCGGTAAATTCAGGGAGCCTTCAGGTTACGCCCGAAACTGAAGCCGAACTATTGGAGGCTGCGCGGGCAATTGTTCACATGCGCCGCCTATTGTTGGAGGCTCTACAGATTGAGGCAACCCCATGATCCTCAAAGCCTCTCAACGGTCTGGCGCAAAGCAATTGGCGACACACCTTTTGCGCACCGATGAAAATGAGCATGTTGAATTGCACGAGATTAGCGGCTTCATGTCCGAGACGCTGCACGGGGCGATGAATGAGGCTTACGCGCTCTCAAAAGGCACAAAATGCAAACAATTTCTGTTCTCGGTTTCGCTCAGCCCGCCCGCACATGAGAGTGTGCGGGTCGAGGTATTTGAGAAGGCAATCAACGATATTGAAGAACGGCTCGGGCTGAAAGGTCAACCGCGCATTATAGTGTTCCATGAAAAGGAAGGTCGCCGTCATGCGCATGCTGTTTGGTCGCGGATCGACGCTGACACGATGACGGCAAAGCACCTGCCCTTCTTCAAGACCAAGCTGGGTGAACTAGCAAAGCAGCTCTATATCGAAAATGGCTGGGCAATGCCCAAGGGATTTGAGAATCCAAAGCTTCGCGATCCCACAAGCTTCACGCTCAAAGAATGGCAACAGGCAAAGCGTGCGGGGCTTGATCCCCGCGAACTTAAATCCGCTGTGCAAGATTGTTGGAAACGATCTGACGGCGTGTCGGCATTCACAAACGCGCTCGAAGAGCGCGGGCTTTACCTCGCACGCGGTGATCGTCGTGGGCATGTCGTGCTCACACTTGACGGCGAACCGTTTGCGCTTTCACGGCTGATCGACGGGAAGACAAAAGAGGTCAACGCGAAGCTGGGTGATCCAAACCAGCTTCGGAGCGTTAATGAAACTAAAGCATTGATCGGTGAAAAGATCGCGCCTCGTTTGTCGTCCTATATCGCTGAAGCAAAGCGAATGGCTGTAAACGCCATGAAGCCTTTAGTCGAGCAAAAGCAAAAACTGACAGACGCGCACCAAACCGCGCGAAAAGAGTTTGATACCAAGCTCAAAGACCGCTGGGATGCTGAACAGCGCGAACGATCAAACCGCACGCGCAAAGGCTGGGCTGGCGTTTGGGATTTTATGACGGGTCGCTATTTCAAAGTGCGCAAACAGAATGAGCTTGAGGTTCAATTTGCCAAAGAGCGTGATCGCAATGAACGGCATGGGCTGATCACCACTCAACTCAAAGAACGCCAAGAGCTTCAATCGAACATCAAAACCGCCCGTCGTCGTGAAGCCGAACAAGTGCTCGCGCTTTATCGAGATTCTGCCAAGTTCCGCCGGATGCGTGAAGGCCGTGAGCAATCGACTGCGCGCGTCCGTGACAAGGGCTTGGATTTAGGGTAGAAAACACTACCTTTGATCAGCAATTTCTTATAGGTCTATAAAATGATGTGGTTCGAATACGCGGGTTTTAGGTATGAGTATATCGATGAAGGCGCGTTTGGGGCGATATTCAAAAACGATCAAAGAAGCACCGTGATAAAACTGTTTCAAGCTATGACTGAGCGTCACATAGCGGAGATGACATTTCAAGCTGAAGTGGAGGCTTACGAGTTGTTATTCAATAACAACATGTCTGATCTAGCCCCACGTTTTTTTGGTCCAATCGGACCGCCTGTATCAGTGCAGGGTCTACCTTCTAATCACCAAGGATTTCACACTGATCTTGGATTTGAGATGGAGTATCTTTTTGGTGGTTTTGTGAAGGCTGGCACTACAAGTAAATTCAGCAACTTGGCGAAAATCCGAAGCAAGTTGGCTGATATAGGAATAAGGCACACTTCTGACATTTCAGTCTTGGAGGTAGATGGGGTGATAACAAAGATCATCGATTTTGCTACACGCGAAATTGAGTTTTGGCACAAGGATGAGTTTTGACCAGACCAGAAACAAGTTCATAGAAAGTCTGCAAAAACTTATTTGGTTCAATAATTTCACTTGGTCGAACCAGTTGCACGAAGGCCGTAAGCAAGTGCCCGGGCTTGTTCGTGACTAGGGCTTAAACTTAGGCTGACAGCTCTATAATCTAACTTACAAGAAATCCAGTGCGACCGGAGCAAGGTTGGCCCCACTGGTTTTTGTGCGAATTCAGCTTTGCATCATATGTGTCGCGTTTGAATTTCTTACTGCACATTGGGCACTGGTAGGTGTGCGTGGGTTTCGCAAAGTCAGGGCTGCTTGCCTTCTTGTGAGGAGCCGCGCGTAATCGCGTTGCGCGCTGTGCGAGAAAAGCGGGCGGTATTGTACGCACAGGCGAAGGTACAATTGAAACAGGCCCTCTCGGTGTTAGCTCGATCTCATATTTTGGAACAAAGCTTTGGTTCGTTACTAGTGCTCCCTGCATGCGGTCTAAGCGATAGCTCCGGTGTTCGCCGGTTCCTTCTCGAAGTGCATGAAGAATGATATGCCCGTCGGCGGTTCTGCGCAGCGAATATGGCTCGATACGTCGCGTTGACCCTTGGTAGTCGAGTTCTACGAGCAAACGGTTTGCAGCACCAAATCGAATAATTTCAATTATTGATTGTACAGCGCCCGACACCGGCAAGCGGAGATTGCGATCACGAAGGACTGTTTCACTACCATCATTAGCATAGGCAATTGGTGCCACTGGTGCTGCGCCGCCATTGATCCAATCAAAAAAATTGGGAAGCTCATCCCAAAATGACTCATATGGTGGCAAGACGGGAAGCTGATGCTTTAGCATACTGCTCCATAGCCCCATCAATTCCTGACGATGCGGTTCAAGATCGGCCAATGTAGGAACATTGATGCCCTTGAATTCGCACTTCTGGCCAAGCACATTGAGCAACACTGATGGAGGCGGCCGCGCATCGTCGTTGCGGAAAAGGTTCACGACATCGTATAGATCGCGTGGTCTCGTACGTTCGCCAAGCGCGCGGATTTTTTCGCCGAATACCTCTTCGTAAGCATACGAAAGAACATCGATTCCTTGCTCTGGCGTATCAGTGTATGGGTGAAAAACCGGCACACGCACTGGCGGCAAAACCAACCGTTCATCGGCAGTTAGATCGAGCTTGATGCCAGGCATATCGCGCGGTGAAACTGGCCCTCGATATTTGATCTTGCCTTCACACGAAATTGTGCCGCGCGGATTTTTGTAGATGTCAAATTTCTGTTCGGCGGCTGGAACCTCGATACCTGTTTGCTCATAAATCCATGCCCCGATTTCCGCGAAAGCCGTTTTTAAAAATTCCTCGTTTATCTGACTGGGATCAGTCAATGTAAAATCGAGGTCTTCCGAAAATCGATAAGTTTCAAAATAGCATTTCTTGAGACAGGTCCCGCCTTTGAACACCCAAGTCTCGCGCAGGATTGGATGTGATGCGATACCCGCCAGCATCCAACCAAGCACATAGTCCTTTTCGACGACATGGGGATTAAGCGACATCTGTGTCGCCATGTCGAGTATCTCGCGACGATCAATCATGGCGACCAACCCAGAATGACGGCACCCACAATTTCCATCGTGAAATGAGACGTGGCGATTCAAGCGTAGGATCAAGACGCGCATTGCCCTTGGTCAATCGCTGAGCACAGGCTGCCTTTAGACCGGAGGCGTCATCACGCCCTTCAACCAAAAATCCCAGACGTTTGAAAACTGCGCCGTTACCAAGTTTCTCAGCGTAAGCGATCAGTTTGTTATCGTCTCGATCTGGCCGCTTAAAATATTCGGTGAGGCAATCAGATACCTGCTGAATGCCACCGCCAATAGTCGGGTCATTAAGCATATCAATGATCGTTCGATGTGGATCAGACACGTGCACCTTACTATTACCACGCCATACCACGACGGTGCCAAACATTCGGCTCTCGTCGATATGCGTGATCGTGAATGGCACGCCATGTCGGATTTGAGATTTCTCACGAACAGCATTTGACGTGAACACAACAACGTCGTTGAATATCTGCTCGGTCAAATCCCAATGCTGAGCTGCGGCTCTGCCGCCGACATAGGCAGGCGAGAAAAGAGCTGGAACGAGAACCCAAGGATCATCTAGGACGTGTTCGCTTCCAAGCGAATCCAGCGGCGCGGGCAAATATGCTCCGCGTCCCACCCGACGCAACCAACCTTGTTTTGTCCACCGTGCTAGTTTCTTTGCGGCAAGCGATCCATCAACACCCAAGATTCGTGCAGCATCTGCCACATGGATCACGTCGCCGGATTGACGCACGAGTGATACCAAATGTTGGCGGCCTTCCGGCAATGAGGGTGACATATATTTCAACGGCTTAATTTCTCACTTTAGGTGAATTTAAGCAATTATAGTATACCAATCAATCGCCGATGTCTAGTACATTGTAGTTACCGAAATTCTCATTTCTCGCGATTATATACGTATGAAATATATGCCCAAGAGCTATAGGACGCCTTCGCTACGATCAATCAGGCCGTTTGGTGATCCTGATTACCCCCTGTTGTTCACGCCACTCAGTGATCCGCTAAGTCTCCGAACATACCGGTGTCTGAATGGTTTTTGGTGCAAGGCGCGAAGCTAATCCTTCTCCACTTTGTTTCGATCACAAGTGATGCACCTTCATTCAGGCACGGAACTGATTTCTCCAACGCGGCTCACAGTGAGCGGCGCAAACAACAGGAGGAATCCAAATGAATACAATCATCAAAATAACCCGTGCTGATCTTGCACGTAAATCACGCCCACAACTTGCGGCACTTTTCCAGCAAGCGAGCCTTGCGGTTTCAGCATCGCAACGCGATCTGAACGCTGCGCAATCCGCACTCGCGATGATCGATCAAGAGTTTGCTCGCCGTGGTCCAGCCCCGTAAGGGGCTGAACCAGCGAAGCCCCGAAGGGGAGCGTTAGCTCCTCTTCTTGTTGGCGGTTGGCTTATCTTCGTTGATGCGCATAACGATCCGACCGTTTACGGGGATGGCATTGAGTGCGAGCGTGAAGCCTTTGCCGTCCCTGGTTGACCATGCAACGCCTATGTCAGTCCAGCGGGCGTTTTCGCCATCACCTGTTACGTTGAACAAACGGTGGCTTGGGCGGGATTTGGTTGTTGTGTCAGTCATATTGGTTCTCCTTCGTTAAATCGCGTTGGGACAATTCCTGCTGCGTCATGGGGAGAAAAGCGACCAGACGAATAAGACGGTGAGCAAAGGGGTTGCGGATGCAAACTATTGCGCGGAGCTGCAAGGCACTGAAGCGAGCGACCTTGAACGCAGACGCGTCTGATC
>JAIXZQ010000383.1 GCA_027489475.1 Methylophilus sp. | reverse complement strand
CGCGTGTCACCATGTCAGAGATGGCTTCACGGGCATAAGGGAATAGAATGTTCGGACAAGCCACGGCCAAAATAGGCTCAAGATTTTCGGCAGGCACATTGCGGATAGCGAAAATGCCAGACTGTGTCACTTCGACCAAAAAGGCGGTTTTGTCTTCAATCTTGGCAGTCACGGTGACTTTGACAGACACATTGAAAATACCGTCTTCAACTTGCTGCGCGTTGTTGCCCAGCTCGACGTTGATTTGCGGCGTGGTGCGCTCAGTAAAAATGGCGGGCGCATTCGGCACTTCAACAGAGGCATCGTGAATATACAGTTTTTCAATGCTAAACACCGGCAATGCCGCTTGTTCGGTTTGCGCTGATTCTTGTTGGTTTTGTGGTTCCTGAGCCATGGTTGTTCCTTGAGATGATTTAAAACAGATAAAAGAGTAAATTGGACATTAACAAGCGTTAACTACCAGCATAAAGCCGCTATTCTAACTGCTCGCCTGCGGCCTGACTATGAGAATTTTATCGTCAGCGCCGCAGTGCTTCAGGCAGCCAGCAGCGGGTCTAAACCCCCTTGTACATCCAGCGCATGCAAGTCATCAAAGCCACCGATATGCCTATCATCAATAAAGATTTGTGGCACTGTACGGCGGCCAGTTTTGGCAATCATTTCATCGCGCAAGGCAGGTTGTAAATCGACACGGATTTTTTCAATCTCGGTGACGCCTTTGTGCTTAAGCAAGCGCTCTGCATTCATGCAATATGGGCAGACGGCAGAGGTGTACATGACTATTTTCGCCATAGGATTCCTTCTGTAATAAGACGGGGGATAGATTAAATAAATAAGGGGGCGTCTTGTGTATAGCAGTAACCTATGATGAGACCTTCGCTTTGACCAGCGGTAGATTTGCTGCTTGCCAAGCCTGCACCCCGCCTTGCAACACATGCAACTGACTAAACGCTGCCGCTTTCAGGATTTTGGCGGCGGAAAATGCACGGCTGCCACGGCTGCATACCAACACCACTGGCTTGGCGCGATGCTTTTCAAAGCTCGCCAGTTGTGCCGTGAGTTGTGCCAGCGGGACATTACGGGCGCCTTGCAGATGGCCTTGAGCAAACTCGTCTGGCTCGCGCACATCCAGCACCAAGGCCTTGCTCTGATTCATTAACAATACGGCTTCGGTGGCTGACAAGCGGGCAATGCCCGCTGCATTGCGCTGCAACATCGGCCACAGCAGTGCTAACCCTGAGCCTAGGGCTAATCCGATTAACAAGACATTCTGCTTAAAAAATTCCATCGTGGTTTCCTTCATCGTGCCGTGTAGGCACGGGCGGGTTACTGGCGGAGGTGAGGCAGGTCATGCACCCCTCCTTATCGTAGACATACGCGCGCACCATGAGTTTGTTAGGCGGCGACGGTGGTTGAGATTATAATAGGGTTGCTTGATTCCGCTTCGATTCACTCGTTAAAAAAGATGTCTGCCATGTCTATTACACCTGTTGTTCTATTGATTCTGGATGGTTTCGGTGTCAGCGAAACCGTTGAACATAACGCTGTGCTGCAAGCACGCACCCCGCACCTAGACCAACTGAAAGCGCGCTACCCCAATAGTGTGATTAATGCGTCTGAGCATTATGTAGGGCTGCCTGATGGACAGATGGGCAATTCAGAGGTGGGCCATTTAAATATTGGGGCCGGCCGCATCGTGTTTCAAGACTTTGAACGCATTAATAACAGCATCAGCAGCGGCGCGTTTTTTAATTTACCTGCGCTGGTTGATGCCATGCAGGCGCTCAAAGCCAGCGGTAAAGCACTGCATGTCCTTGGCTTGTTATCGGATGGCGGCGTGCATAGTTACCAGCCGCATATCCACGCCCTACTGACCATGGCCAAACAGCAAGGCTTAACGCAGGTGTATGTGCATGCGTTCTTAGATGGCAGAGATACACCGCCCAAAAGTGCGCAGCCCTATCTAGAAGCGCTAGAAGCGCATCTAAAATCGCTAGGCGTAGGCCGTATCGCCTCCATCGGTGGACGGTTTTATGGCATGGACCGCGACAAACGCTGGGAGCGGGTGTCGGTGGCCTATGAATTATTGGTCAACGGTGAGGCGGCCCATGTTGCACCTGACAGTTTAACCGCCTTGCAGCAAGCCTATGCCCGAGACGAGAGTGATGAGTTTGTTGCCTGCACAGCACTCCGGGCAGCCGATGAAGCGCCCGTGCGTATGC
The DNA here is from genome assembly GCA_027489475.1 of Methylophilus sp. Taxonomy (GTDB): domain Bacteria; phylum Pseudomonadota; class Gammaproteobacteria; order Burkholderiales; family Methylophilaceae; genus Methylophilus. The sequence goes on along the minus strand of JAIXZQ010000383.1, from coordinate 4,270 downwards.
AAGATGGTGATGCCTTGGTGTTTATGAATTTTAGAAGCGACCGCGCCCGTCAACTGACAGACGCCTTGCTTAACGAGCATTTCAATGGCTTTGCCCGTAGCCGCATGCCGCGTTTTAGTCGCTACTTTACCTTGACGCAATATGACAAAAACCAATCGTTGGCAGAACCGATTTTTGCCCCGTTTAGCGTGCCCAACACGTTTGGGGAATATGTCTCGCACCAAGGGCTCAAACAGTTACGCATCGCCGAGACCGAAAAATACCCGCATGTGACGTTCTTTTTTAATGGCGGCGAAGAAACCGTGTTTGCCGGTGAAGACCGGATTTTAGTGCCGTCGCCCAAAGTCGCGACCTACGACCTGCAACCCGAAATGAGTGCGCCCGAAGTTACAGATAAGCTAGAAGCCGCCATCCGTTCTAAACAGTATCAGGCCATCATTTGTAATTACGCCAATGGCGACATGGTGGGTCATACCGGCAACCTGCAAGCGGCGATTCAGGCAATTGAAACCCTAGACACCTGTATAGGCCGCATTGTCGCGGCTGCGCAAGACAGTGGTGCCGAAGTGATTATCACCGCTGACCATGGCAATGCCGAAAGTATGTTTGATCACCAGAGCCAGCAAGCACACACGCAACACACCACCAATTTGGTGCCGTTTATTTATGTGGGCCGACCCGCCAGCGTGCGTGACGGCGGCGCATTGTCAGACATCGCACCCACCTTGCTGACCTTAATGGGCTTGCCGCAACCGGCTGAAATGACCGGGCGTCCTTTGGTGAGTCTGCGGGCCTAAGCCTTGCTGCATTTAGCCGCCTCTCAGGTGTTCGCACGCGACTTGGGTGCGAACCCCCGTAGTGACAAGGGAGCCTCTGGCCTAAGCCAGCGCAAAGCGGCGCAACATTTTGCTGGACTGTTGTTGCTGGGCTTGTGCGCGCTATCGTTATCTGTAGCCGCAGCGCAACCTGATGAGCGTGCGGCGAGCACCAAAGGCGATCTTGAGCAGGTTAAAGAAAAAATCCAGCAACTGGCCACGGCATTAAAAGCCAGCCGCGAAGCCAAACAAGATGCCAACGAGGCGCTTAAAGCCTCTGAAACAGCGATTAGCGCAGCCCGTAAAAAACTGCGCGAGATTCAGCAGGCGCAGCAAGAAAACCGTGACACGCTGCATGGCTTACAAAAACAATTATCGCTGTTGCAACGGCAGGTCAATCAGCAACGCCATGCGCTGAATGCGCAACTCAATCAGCACTATCGCCATGGCCAACACAGCCCGGTGCAATTGCTGTTACAACAACAAGACCCAGCCAATACCAGCCGTAACCTCAAATATTTGTCCTACCTGACCGCTGCTCACCAGCAGCAAATTCAAGCGTTGCAAAGCAATCAGGCCGCGGTTGACCGGGTGCGTAGCGAGACCACTGCACAACTGCATGAAACCGAGCGTCTGGCGCAGCAATATAGCGAAACCACGCAACAGCTAGAGAGCGAAAAATCGCGCCGCAGTCAGGTGCTTAACAATCTGTCGCGCCAAGTCGAGACGCAAGAACAACAGCTGGTCAGGCTGAAAAAAGATGAAGAAGCGCTGTCGCAACTGTTTCAGCGTTTGTTGGCCGAGGCGAAAAAACGCGAACAAGAAGCGCTCGCACGCGCTAAACGCGAAAAAGAAGCTGCCAGAAAAGCCGCCGAACTGGCACGTAAGAAAAAACCCACGGGGCGTACGTTTGAACAAAGTCCGCAGGCCAGCATAGAGACGCCCCCTGACAACAGCACCGCCCCTGCGGTGGTTGCGCGCAATGAGGCTTTACCCGAATTTAGCGCGTTAAAAGAGAATTTTGCCGAGTTGCGTGGCAAGCTGCGGCTACCAGTGTTGGGTGAGGTGATTAACCGCTTTGGCTCGGCACGCAGGGATACCGGCGTGAGTTGGAAAGGCCTGTTTATTCGCGCCAAAGAGGGCAGCGAAGTCAAAGCAGTCGCCGGCGGACAAGTGGTGTTTGCCGACTGGATGCGCGGCTTTGGCAATCTGATTGTGGTTGACCACGGCAATGGCTATATGAGCTTGTATGGCAACAATGAGGCCTTGTACAAAGGTGCAGGGCAAGGCGTTAAATCAGGCGAAACCATTGCCTCGGTGGGCAATAGCGGCGGCAATGCTGAAAATGGTGTGTATTATGAATTGCGCCGCAACAGCGTGCCTTTTGACCCATTGCAATGGAGTAGCTTGAAATAACAGGGCAACGCGCCACTGCCAAGCGGTGACCCACGCGCCTAGCATATGCGTTACTGGGGATATCAAGCGACCAGCCTGACGCCATATAAAGGCGCTGCGTCATGTGCATGAAGCATGCGCTTTTAAGTGGGGATGCCCGATGAAGACGGAATCAGCGCCCGATTAGGGCGCGCTGGCGGAGAGTGTGGGGGGTGGCAGGCGACTTCTGGCCTCGTGATATTGTCTGTCTAGTTCTTCTTGCGACAAAGTCAGGCTGGGACCGCGGTGTAGCAGTTTAGGCACAGGTGCGGCTTGCCCCGCAAAGCCAGGTTGTGTAAACCCAGGCTGTGCAACCCCGGCAACCATCTGTCCTGCATCATTCATCATTAGCGCTGTCCGGCTGGCCTCCCCCACCTGATGACTCATGGTCAAAGAGGGCAACGCCAAGGGTTGGCTGGTTTCAGAGGCATCTGGCCCACTGCAGCCCACCAACGTAGCGCCCATCACCAATATCAGCGGGGCGAGCATACTCAATCGTCGCGACGGTGTGCAAGCAAGCACTGACTTATTCACCCATGACATGCATTAACACCCGACGGGTGGCGGGCAGATGACGGTGTTCAAACAAAAAAATGCCTTGCCATTGGCCGAGGGCAACCCGTCCTTGCAAAATCGGAATAGACAGACTGGTTTGCGTGAGTGCCGTGCGCACATGCGCAGGCATATCGTCAGGCCCTTCAACGGTGTGAATAAACAACTGGTCACCATCCGGCACCAGCCGATTAAAAAACGCTTCTAGATCCACCAGCACATCACGGTCGTAGTTTTCGTTAATCAGCAAACTGGCAGAGGTGTGTTGGATATAAAGCGTCAGCAGTCCACTGATTAAGCCGGTTTGCTGCACCCATTGCAGCACCTGTGGCGTGATGTCGTACAGTCGGCGGCCTTGGGCCTTGATAGAGAGGGTTTCGTGCTGTTGTCGCATGGCAAAGTCTCAAAAAAACACACCGGTGAAGTGTGGGGCTTCATCCGGTGATTATACCTGCCTATGCGGCACTTGCTGACAAGAGAGCACTCATCAGGCCATCCGACTGGCTTACCAGTAGCGGAAGCCGCCGCCCCAATAGGGTCGATAGCCCCAAGGGCCGCCATAAAAGCCGGGGCCATAAAACCAGGGATCTAGGCTGCGTAATCGAGCAAAATCTCGCTCACGCTTTAGTTTGGCTTCGGATTCGGCACGCGCTTTTTCGCGCTTGTTAATCTCGTCTGCAATCGCGTTTTGCTCAGCCAGTGCGTTGGCTTGTTGCATATAGTCCAACACCCCTTTAGAAATGCCTTGCTGATGCCAGCTCAATACTTGCGACGGGGTTAACGCATAGCGCGATTGCGACTGCTTGATGGCCTCAATAATCTCGGCATCGGTTTTACCCTGCTTGCTCATAGCGACAATGTCATCGAGCGACAAGGTGGACTGTGCGGGGGGAATCAAGGTCGCCAGTTGTTCGGGGGAGATACGGTCAATCAACAGGGGTTGCGGGGGCTGTGAGGCGCAGGCCGTCAAATACAGACAGGTGAGCACCAACAAGCATTGACCGACAGCATTAGGCATCTTCATCATGGCTCCATTCTACACCCTTGGCAGTGCAAGGGCCGTATGTGTACGACCCTTGCAACATGCGCTAGGTTCTACGCCCAGCCGTTACTCGCTGGCCGGGGCGCTGAGCTTGCTAAACTGCATGCGCCCAGCCTGACAATCGACAACAATGGTGTCTTTGGCGGCAAATTGCCCGGCCAAAATCTCACGCGCCAAGGGGTTTTCAATTTCACTTTGGATGGCCCGTTTGAGCGGACGCGCCCCATACACTGGATCAAAGCCGGCATTGGCAATTTCAGATAAGGCAGCCGGCGACACTTCGAGGCCCATGTCCATGGCGGCCAAGCGTTTAGCCAACAATTGCAGTTGGATGCTGGCAATCGATTTCACATGCGCTTCACCCCGCGCATGGAACACCACCACCTCGTCAATCCGGTTGATAAACTCTGGCCGGAAATGGGTTTTG
>JAIXZQ010000310.1 GCA_027489475.1 Methylophilus sp. | reverse complement strand
TTGGCCATCCTAAACCGGCTGTGCTTGCACGCTACACGGCACAAGGCACACAGGTCTTGCGTACTGATGAGAGTGGCGCGGTATTGCTGGATTTTGTCAGTGCCACACAACCGCAAGTCACGGCTTGGCGACAGGCACATCCGCATTATTGGGAGCAGTCAGACTAAGCCTGCTAATAATGTTCAGCAGGCAAATCACGACTGTGCGGTTACATCTCGATACCTGACAAAACTTGCCCTAGACCCGGGTTAAGGCTAAAGTAGCGAAAGTTTAAAAACAACAGGAGTATGTGCTGTGTGGGAAATTATTATCGCGGCCGGCTGGCCCATCTGGCCGCTGATCATCGCCTCAGTGATTGCACTGGCGATTATTGTTGAACGTGCTTGGGCCTTACGTGCGTCGGTGGTGACCCCAGAGCAGTTGTTGCCAGAAGTGCAGCACTGGTTAAAACAAGGGGGCGTGACCCGCGAAACCTTAAGCCGTCTTGAAGCGCACTCATTGTTGGGGCGCGTGTTTGCCAGCGCCTTAGCCAACAAAGACCTGTCGCGCGAAATTACCAAAGAAGCGATTGAAGAAACTGGCCGTGCCGTGGCGCACAAGCTGGAACAATATCTACCCACTTTGGGGACCATTGCCACCGTGGCGCCCTTGCTCGGCTTGTTAGGGACCGTCATCGGGATGGTAGAGTTGTTTGGCTCATTTACTAACAGTGGCCATGATGTCGCGCAATTCGCGCGCGGGATTTCTGTCGCGCTGTACAACACTGCCGCAGGGATTGTGGTGGCCGTGCCCTCTATGATTGCTTACCGTTACTTCCGTGCTAAGGTCGATGGCTTTTTGGTGGATATGGAACAACAGGCGGTCAAACTGGTGGAAATTATCCACGGTGACCGTGGCCAATAATTGCCCCTACGAAAGTAAAAAGGCTGAACCATGAATTTTAAACGAGGCATGCGTGACGAAGAGCTGGAGATCAACTTTATCCCGCTCATCGATGTGTTACTGGTCATCATCATTTTCTTAATCGTCAGTGCGACCTTCTCCCGGACCAGCGAGCTGCAAATTAATCTGCCGACCGCAGATGCCAGCGCACCGCAAGATAAACCGCTGACCATTACCGTTGAAGTAGATGCCAGTGGCCGGTATCTGGTCAACGGCAAAGAAGCCAATGGTGCAGTGGTCTCCGAGCTGTCCTCGTCTTTAATCGCGGCAGCTAAAAACGGTCCAGCGGATAAAGAGCCCACCATTATTATCAATGCCGATGCCAAGGCCACACACCAGTCTGTGGTGAATATCATGGAAGCTTCGCGTATGGCTAATTTCACCCACATCACGTTTGCGACACAGGTGAACGCTCAATAGAGCGTCCTGACGCGTAAAAACGCATAACGAGCGCGTTTGTCACCCATGAGGACATACGCGCTTTTGTATTTAGGATTCCTGCATGGCACGCAAACAAAAAGCTGACTTGCCTAAAATCATCCACCCAGAGCGCCTTTATAAACGGCTGTTTTCGTATGCTTGGCGCTACAAATTTCACTTTTTGGTGTCCATGCTGGCCACCACCGTGTTGTCGCTGAGCAATACAGCATTTTTGGCCATGATAAAAAAGGTCACCGATGAAGGCTTTGTGCAGCACTCGGTGGATCAGCGCTTTGAATTGCCTTTGTTATTGTTTGCTTTAATGGTGGTGCGGGCGATTGCCTCGTTTTTCTCCATCTATAGTCTGCGTACGGTTACCCGCCTGGTTGTAGAAGTCTTGCGTAAACAGGTGTTTGCCAAGTTAATGAGCTTGCCTGTGAGTTTTTTTGACAGCCACTCCAATGGTTCTTTGGTCTCTAAAATGACTTATGATGCCGAGCGGCTGTCCATTGTGGTCACCCGGTCTGCACATAATGTGGTGCGCGATATCCTGACCGTGATTGGGCTGATTGCCTACATGCTGTATCTGGACTGGAAACTCACCTTGGTGTTTGCGCTGGTGACGCCGTTGATGGGCTGGTATCTGAGCAAAGCGACGCCTAAGCTGCGCGCGAATGCCAAAAAAGTGCAGCAGGCGGTGGGCGAGATCACCAAAACCGCTGAAGAGGCTATCGCAGCACAGCGTATTGTGAAGATTTTTGGCGCACAGGCCTTTGAGAATCAACGCTTTGGCACGGTTGTCAGCAAAAATCGCCAGCTGGAAATGCGTAGCGCACGTATTTCTGGGCTGAATAGTTTTGTCATTGAGGTGTTGTCGGCCCTTGCCTTAATGCTGGTTGTTTACTATGCGTTGGGGCAGTTCACCGTCGGTGAATTTGCAGCCTTTATTGGGGCATTGTTGATGTTGATTGCGCCGATTAAACACATCACCTCTGCCAATGAAGACTTACAGGTAGGGTTGGCAGCCGCGCAAAGTATTTTTGAGGTGCTGGACCTCGCCTCAGAAATCGATGAGGGGCAGCTTATGCCGCCACGTGCTGTTGGACATATCCGTTTATCGGGTGTCACATTACGTTATGCTGAGGCCAAACAAAACGCTTTAAATGACATTTCTGCCGAGATAAAAAAAAAAAAAAAAATTGCGCTGGTGGGACGCTCAGGCAGTGGTAAAACCACCTTGGTCAATCTGTTGCCACGTTTTTATGAACTGCAGGCCGGACAGATTACGCTGGACCATACGGATATCCGCGATATTAAACTGGAGCAGTTGCGTGCACAGTTTTCACTGGTCAGTCAGGACATCGTGTTATTTAATGACACCGTGTTTAACAATATTGCCTATGGTGCTTTACATGATGCCAGCGAAGCCGAAGTGATTGCTGCAGCCAAAGCCGCCAATGCGTGGGAGTTTATCGAGCAGATGCCTTTGGGCTTGCCAAGTGAGATTGGTGACCGTGGAGTAAGGTTGTCTGGCGGCCAGCGGCAGCGTATCGCCATTGCCCGTGCGATCTTAAAAGATGCGCCTATTTTGTTGTTGGATGAGGCGACCTCGGCGTTGGACAGCGAATCTGAGTTGCATGTACAAGCAGCGTTGGATACTTTGATGCAAGGGCGTACCTCCATCGTTATCGCGCATCGCTTGAGCACCGTTGAAAATGCCGACCGCATCTTGGTCATGGACCATGGCCGAATCATTGAGACCGGAACACATACCAGCCTGCTGGCACAAAACGGCTACTACAGCCGCTTGTATCATAAACAGTTTCAGGAGGAATAAGTCGTCACCCTGGGTGGCGGCAAGGCGACATGGAGCTCCGCGCAGTGCAAGTCCGCTTACAACAGTGGTTTGAGCATCAGTGGCAGCATACTGGCCCAGCTCAACTGTGGTTACGTCCGTTGTCCTGGCTGTTTGCCGGGCTGGCCGCGCTGCGAAGAGTGGCTTATCGTCGTGGCTGGTTGCACAGTGCCTCATTGCCTGTGCCGGTGATTGTGGTGGGCAACTTGTCTGTGGGCGGGGTGGGCAAAACGCCGCTGGTGCTCTATTTGGCGCAGCAATTGCGGGCGGCGGGGTATCAGCCCGGCATTTTAAGCCGAGGCTATGGCACCGACTATCGCGGTGAAGTACGCCCTGACAGCTCTGCGCAACAGTGTGGCGATGAACCTGTGTTATTGGCCAGACGCAGTGGTTGCCCGGTTTGGGTGGATGTAGCGCGGCTACAAGGCGGTCAGGCGTTGTTATCTGTTTATCCGCAGCTAGACGTGGTGATTTGCGATGATGGCTTGCAGCACTATGCCTTGCAACGGCAGATTGAAATTGCTGTGGTGCAGCGTCCACTCGGCCTAGGCAATGGGCAATTATTGCCTGCTGGCCCTTTACGTGAGCCCACTGCACGCTTGCAACAGGTCGACTTTGTGGTTGAAACAGGCACCTTGCCTGACGATGCTGAGGCTAGTCCCCATGGCATGACTTATCAACAGCGTTTATCTGATGGCGCGTGGACCTCGTTGACCGATGCAACGCAACAGACGACCATCGCGGCGCTCAAGTCGCGCCGCTTGATGGCGATTGCGGGTATTGGCCATCCACAGCGGTTTTTTGATCGACTGCATGCGATGGGGCTGGTGTTTAACACGCGTGTCTTTGTCGACCACCATGCCTACACCGCCGCAGAGATGGCTGACTTGGTCGGTTACACGCTGTTAATGACAGAAAAAGATGCCGTCAA
>JAIXZQ010000202.1 GCA_027489475.1 Methylophilus sp. | reverse complement strand
TGCCATGCTTTGGGCTTTTTCTTTGACATCGCTCAGCATAATATCCAAGGCGCGCTGCCCAAGATTGAGGCCGCCATCCAACGCGGATTCAACCTTCACGTTAAACCATGACTCGATAGACCGCGAGAGAAAATTCACTGACACCAGATAAACAATCAGGCCAGGTATCAGCGCCATCAGCGCAAAGGTGATTAATAGTCGAAAATTCAGCTTGCTGCCGACTTGGCGGGCCTTGGTGCTGCGGTAAAGATGACGCAACTGGTAGGCGATCACACCGAGCAATAAGACGGCGAGGCCGCCGTTGGTGTAAAGCAATAGCAGGTAATAGTCGCCACTGATTGCGGTGTTGGCGCTGGCCAACGACAACAAATAGAGTAGCGCGACCGCCAGCAGTATCGATAAAATCAGCACGTAGCGCATAAAATTACCGCGGCGACTCCTTAATCCACCATTGGAAGATCGGCGTTGCCAACTCCCAATCACTCTCTCCCAGCGCATCGAGCTGTAAAGCTTTGGGCAACTTGCTGGTATCCAGATGCATTTTGAGGGCCGCCTGATAGGCCTGATTTTTTTCTAGGGTGGTATGCGGCGCCAGCCGCCAGTCATGAATGGTCCCCAATTCGCGACGGGCATCGGCCAGGCTATCAAACACCTTTTGCTGGTGCGGATAGTTGAGCAGATATTGACGGGTCAGGGCATGGTAATTTAGCGTGATGGCGCGGCGCTCGGTGACGACTTCATCATCAAACCAGTACTTGTAGGGTTTGATAATTTGAAACTCCACCAGAAATGTCAGCGCTATGCCTTTGTTCAGGGCTTCTTCAAGCGCGCGGCCAAACTGAACGTCGATATCGGCATCCAGTGTCCACAGCTCATCGCGCAACACTAACTCTGCAGACTTGATATGCGCATGGTTACCACCTGCCCAGCTGGTCAGCGCCAGCAGAGCGAGCAACACAGCTACATAACCCGCGGCTTTAACCCTTGTGCAAAAGCGCATAAAACAATCCGTCATGCTCAGCGGTTGGTAACAACTGTCCGCCAACATGCAAAGTGCACGGAAGCGCCGACTCTGTAAAGGTCACCGGCAGGCGACGGGCGTCTGGGTGCATGGTTAAAAATTGCTGTATTTGCATGTCGTTTTCTTGTTGAAACAGCGCACAGGTGACATACATCAATGTACCGTCTTTTGCCAGCATTCGCCACAAATTCGCCAAAATTTGCTGTTGTGTGCGCGCAAAACTGGCGATGTCCTGTGGTCGGCGCAACCACTTCATATCCACATGACGCCGCACGATGCCAGAGGCGCTGCAAGGCACATCGGCCAAAATACGGTCAAACGGCTGACCGTCATACCACTCATCACGAGCGGCATCCCCCACCTGACACTGGGCAGACAGCCCTAGACGCTGCAAATTATCTTGCACCCGTTGCAAGCGCTTGGCATCGCTGTCTAACGCCTGCACATTCAAGCCCTCGGTGCGTTCGAGCAGATGCCCAGTTTTGCCGCCGGGGGCACTACAGGCATCCAGCACGCGCATACCCGGTTGGGCATTGAGCAAAGGCGCCGCCCACTGCGCCGCCGCATCTTGCACACTGACCCAACCCTCAGCAAAGTACGGCAATTGCGTGACCGGCACTGGATGCTGCAATTGTATCGCCGTCTCGCCCAGTAGCCGCGCCTCTAGCCCCGCCGCCTGCAACGTCGTCAGATACGCCTCGGTCGTGGTTTTACGCAGATTGACGCGCAAAGTCATCGGGGGGTGCTGATTGCCTGTCTCTAGGAGGCTGGTCCAATGCTGTGGATACTGTTGTTTGAGCAAGTCTATCCACCATGTAGGCATGTTGTATTGCAGCATGGGTTGTTCTGCCAAGGCGGCCATCAGGGGTGCGCGTTGACGCACAAAATTGCGCAATACAGCATTGACCAAGCCTTTGGCCCAGCGCTGTTTAGACTTACCCGCAGCCTCAACCGCCTGATTGACGACGGTAAAGTCGTCTTCGCGCTGTTGCAACAATTGCGCCAGCGCCACCAGCAACAAAGCGCGGATACGCGCATCTGTCAGTGGGCGGCTGGTCAGCGCCTGTAACAAGGCATCCGCCTCGGCATATCGGCGCAAGGTCAAATAGCTATAATCCTGTGCCGCCGCCTGTTGCTGTGGCGTCGCCTGTGCCGCCTTGCGCATGGCCTGTGGCAAGGCTTGGGTCAAATTATGTCCGGCCAGTACTTCGGCAACGGCATGGGCGGCAATCCACTGAGCAATATGCAAAATTTAAACTCTGCTGCGATTAAAACGCCTATTCTACTGGATGCACCGGACTTAGATAACCAAAACTCAGTCTGAGATAGCCAAAACGAAAGGCCGCCTACACAGACGGCCAACGTTGGCGAGGTGAGGCTCTATAGCAGAGCATCGATAAGGCGTTGTGAAGAAGGCAGCGACTGGTTAAAGCGTTGGGATACGCTAAGGTGCAACGGCTTAGGTGCCTGACCTAAACCGTTAACCTTCCTGAGCAGTGAGCGCGCGCTTTTAATACTGATTGGCCAGCGCCAGCAGACGACGAATCCGCTCACCGGTTTGTGGGTGAGTACTAAATAATCCAGCCAAATCTGCGCCAGACAGGGGATTAATAATCATCATCTGCCCGGTTTCCGGATGTTGTTCGGCGGTCATGTTCGGAATCTGGTGGGCATAGTTGTGGATTTTTTCCAGCGCCGCGGCCAAGGCCTTAGGGTCGCGGCTAATCTCGGCGCCCATGCGGTCGGCCTCGTATTCACGGGAACGTGAAATCGCCATTTGTATCAATGAGGCGGCCAACGGTGCCAGCACCATAATCAGCAGGCCTATCATGGGGTTAGGGCGGTCTTCGCCTTCACGATGGCCACCCCCAAACAACATGCCAAATTGCGCAATGGAAGAAATCGCCCCGGCAACCGTGGCTGAGATGGTTGAAATCAAGGTATCGCGGTTTTTAACATGCGCCAGTTCATGCGCCATCACGCCGCGCAATTCGCGCTCACTCAAAATCTGCATGATGCCGGTCGTCGCGGCCACCGCTGCATTTTCTGGATTACGTCCGGTAGCAAACGCATTCGGCTGACTTTCGTTAATGACAAATACGCGTGGCATCGGTAACGCGGCGCGCTCAGCCAACTCTTTGACCATCATGTAGTAATTGCGAAACTGGCCGTTGCCGTAGTTGTTTTCGGCATTGATTTCAACCGCGCCATACATTTTGAGCACCGCTTGATCGCTAAACCAGTAGGCATAAAAGTTCATGCCCCCAGCCAGCAACAAGGCCATCAGCATGCCGCCTTGGCCACCCAGTGCGCCACCCACGGCCATAAACAGCGCCGTGATGGCTGCCATCAGCACAAAGGTTTTGGTCCAGTTTCCTAACATGATGTCTCCATGGGATGATTGATTGTATTCGCTAAAGAACCGAAGTCTATGCCAGATAGATGCGGCTCGTAGGATGGTTTTTCAATGGCGTTCAAGCAGCTTATTAACGTCATTTGAGGCACCCTGTGCGCGAAAGCTATTTAAACGGATGGATAGGCAACGAGCGCCATCGGCTGAAGCCGCCGTTTAAGAAAACTGGTCGCCCACTTGCACATGGCGGCCATGCACAAACTGTTCTGCGGTTTGGCGCTTGCCGCCGGGCATTTGCAGCTCATATAGCGCTAGCACGCCTTCGCCACAGGCCACCCATAAAG
>JAIXZQ010000390.1 GCA_027489475.1 Methylophilus sp. | reverse complement strand
TGATGCCTTGTCTACGCAAGGTGGCATTGACCACGGCTTCGCCATTGGCGCGCATTTCGCCTTTGACCAGCTTGCCTTTTCGGTCTTTGCCTTCCCATAGATACACTGATTGTTTTGCGTTAGCCGTCGCCATAGTCTCGTCTTTAGCTGATGGTTATTGATTGTCAGACTTATTCATTGGTCACTGCCTCGACTTCTTCTATTGAGGTCAGCCCTTGTTTGACCTTAAGCAGACCCGATTCGCGCAGGTCTTTGACGCCCTCACGTTTGGCTTGTGCCGCGATATCCATGGCATTGCCTTGTTGCATGATGATGCGCGCCATGGCCTCGGTGACGGGCATCACTTGGTATATGCCTACGCGCCCTTTATAGCCATTATTACAGTGTTCGCAACCGCCCTCTTTGGCGCCATACAATTGCCAGCTACCGTCCAAATCTTCTGCGGTAAAGCCGACTTTGAGCAAGGCTTCGTCTGGCACACGCATAGGCACTTTGCAGTGCGTACACAAGCGTCTCGCCAACCGTTGTGCCGTGATTAAGGTTACCGCAGAGGCAATATTAAAGGGTGCAACCCCCATGTTCAATAAGCGAGATAGCGTGCTCGGCGCATCATTGGTATGCAAGGTTGATAACACCATGTGGCCGGTAGACGCGGCTTTAATCGCCATGTCTGCGGTTTCTAAGTCACGAATCTCACCAATCATGATGATGTCAGGATCTTGCCGTAAAAACGACTTCAGGGCTGCGGCAAACGTCAGGCCTTGTTTGTCGTTGACGTTGACCTGGTTGATGCCCGCCAGCGGAATCTCGGCAGGATCTTCGGCAGTGGAAATATTCACGCCGGGGTTGTTCAATAGATTTAGACACGTATATAAAGACACCGTCTTACCAGAACCTGTAGGACCGGTGACCAGCACCAACCCATACGGTCGATGGATGGCTTTGAGCAACGCCTCTTGTTGTTTGGGTTCATAGCCCAGCGCTTCAATGCCTAGACTGGCACTGGTCGGGTCTAAAATACGCATGACGATTTTTTCGCCATGAATCAGTGGCAAGGTGCTGACGCGAAAATCAATGGCGCGCGTTTTAGACAAGATGAGTTTCATGCGGCCATCTTGTGGAATGCGTTTTTCAGAAATATCTAAGTTAGAGATGACCTTGATGCGCGAAGCCAGTTTTTCTTTAATCGCCAACGGGGGCTGGGCAATATCGCGCAATACGCCGTCTACCCGAAAACGAATGCGGTAAAACTTTTCGTAGGGCTCAAAATGCAAGTCTGACGCCCCCATGTTGATGGCATCCATCAAGATTTTCTGCAAGAACTTGACGACAGGGGCATCATCGACTTCTTGCATGGCCTCGATGTCAGGCTCTTCACTCGGGTCTTCCAGACCCAGATCAAATTCATCATGGCCCGCATTCAGCGCCGACATGCTGGTGTCTTTGGCCTCAACAATACGGTCTATCCATTTACCTAACTTGTCGTCTTCCACCACGATGGGGAACAGTGTCGCGCCCATCTGAAACTGTATGGTATCGAGAGAATGCAGGTTGGTTGGGTCAGAAATGGCAATATAAGCAACATTGGCTTTTTGCTGAATTAACAGCACGCGATGAGACTGCATCAGCTTAATGTCTATACTTTTGTCAGGTAAGGCTTCTTGTTGTAAGGCATCGAGATCAAAATAAGGAAAGCCAAAAGCGTCAGAAGCGGTTTGTGCAATCTCACGTGCTGACAGTTTTTTTTGCGCCAGAATCGCATTTAAAAAACTGACTTTTTGTGCACGCGCTTTTTCCATCAACGCGAGCGCCTCTTCTTCGCTCAAGCGAGAAGATTGCACCAGCATGCGCGCCATGCCGCCTAAAGTTTTATTGGATTCCAACGTTGCCATACCTGTATGTCAGTGAGCGTTACTTACCTCATTTGACAGGGGAGTCCCCTGTGCATCTGTTCTTTATCGTCTGAAGCGGACTGCGTGTGTTGCTCATACGTGGTGCCCGCCAGACTGATGTTCGCCTTGAGTATAGGTGAAGCGTACTGGATTCAATTCATCGAATAGACTGGTAGTCATGCAACATTTATACAAATTTGCTTACGTTTCTTTTTAATGCGCAAAAAGTTACAAAATAGGGCTTGACTTTTAAATAATGCTCACTTATAAATTCTTTAGGCGTTTGCGTTCAGGTTTTTTGTGGCCGTCTTTAAGTGAAGTAAAGCTTGTTTATTGCGACTGTAGTACTTGATACAAACTTTTGGGGCGCCTCCCGTTAAGTAAAATAAGTAAGGAAGTAAAATGGCAACAGGTACCGTAAAGTGGTTTAACGACTCTAAAGGCTTTGGATTCATTACTCCTGATGACGGTGGTGACGATTTGTTCGCACACTTTTCCGCAATCGTTGAATCTGGTTACAAAAGCTTAAAAGAAGGTCAGCGCGTTTCCTTTGATGTGACCGAAGGTCCTAAAGGCAAACAGGCTTCAAATATACAAAAAGCTTAATCTTGAAGTAGGGGCAACACACAAAACGGCTCGCAGTGCGAGCCGTTTTTTTATCGATTAAATGACGCGTGCACTCGGCAGAGAGGCCAGAATGTCGCTGGTGTGACAGCGTTGCGTCAGGCTTAGGCCATGTGGCGGATAATTTCATCACCAAACTCGGCGGTGCCCACTTGGGTGGCGCCTTCCATCTGGCTGCTAAAGTCACCGGTGACGCGCTTGCTAGCAATGGCTTTAGCCACGCCTTGCAACACTAAGTCAGCGGCCTCTACCCAGCCCATATGGCGGAGCATCATCTCGGCCGACAAAATCAATGAGCTCGGGTTGGCCAGATTTTTACCGGCGATTTTTGGCGCGGTACCGTGCGTGGCTTCAAACATGGCGACGGTATCGCTCAAGTTAGCGCCCGGCGCGATGCCGATGCCACCAACTTGTGCCGCCAGCGCATCGCTCATATAGTCGCCATTGAGGTTGAGCGCCGCAACCACATCGTAGTCTTCTGGATGCAGCAGAATTTCTTGCAAGAAGGCGTCTGCGATGCAGTCTTTAATCACAATGCCATTCGGCAGTTTGCACCAAGGGCCACCGTCTATCAGTTCAGCCCCAAACTCCTCTTTGGCCAGTTGATAGCCCCAGTCACGAAACCCGCCTTCGGTAAACTTCATGATGTTACCTTTGTGCGTAATGGTCACCGATTTACGGTTATTATCAATCGCGTATTGAATCGCTTTACGTATCAATCGCTTGCTGCCATCAATGGACACCGGCTTGATGCCGATGGCCGAGGACTCGGGGAAGCGGATTTTTTTGCGCACACCCATATCGCTCAAGAAGGTGATGACTTTTTTGACTTCTTCGGTGCCAGCGGCCCATTCAATCCCGGCATAAATGTCTTCAGTATTTTCTCTAAAAATCACCATGTCGGTTTTTTCAGGGTGTTTGACTGGGCTGGGCACGCCCGCGAAGTACTGAATTGGACGTAAGCAGACATACAGATCTAGCTCTTGACGCAAGGTGACATTCAATGAACGAATGCCACCGCCCACCGGGGTGGTCAGCGGGCCTTTGATCGAGATAACGTAGTCTTTAAGCGCAGCCATGGTTTCGTCAGATAACCAGGTGTCTTTGTCATAAACGGTAGTCGATTTTTCACCGGCATAGACTTCCATCCATGCGATTTGACGTTTTCCGCCATAGGCTTTGTTTACAGCGGTATCGACCACTTTCATCATGGGCGGTGTAATGTCTATGCCAATGCCATCCCCTTCAATAAACGGGATGATAGGGTGGTCTGGAACATTTAGGGTATTATCAGCATTGACGGTGATTTTGCTGCCTGTGGCAGGCACCTTGATTTTAGACATAGTACTTTCCATGTTATTACTGTTTAACAAACCCTTTAACGTCGTCTGCCAGTTCACTGCGCATGAAAAACATGCAACGCTTAAGGACTACATACCGATTCCCAATGTGTATGCCGCCGGGCGGTTAGATACCGATTCTGAGGGATTGCTTATTTTAACCGATGATGGTGCATTGCAACATCGGTTGAGTCACCCCAAACACAAACTAGTTAAAACCTATTGGGCCCAAGTGGAAGGTGCTGCATTACAAGCAGATTTGATGCCATTGCAACAGGGCGTCGATTTAGGTGATTTTGTCACCCAGCCGGCAGAGGTACGCATCATAGACGAACCGGCTGGACTGTGGCCAAGAGTGCCACCCATTCGCGAGCGTAAAGCGATCCCGACTACTTGGCTGGAGCTTAAGATTAGCGAAGGTAAAAACCGCCAGGTGCGGCGCATGACCGCGCATATCGGCTTTCCGACCCTGCGTTTGATACGCTATGCGATTGGCCCCTATACGCTGGACGGAATCTTGCTTGGTGAATATAAAGAAGTCATGAAGAGAAAGTCAGTGCATGAAACCGGTGGTGATTTTTAGACACGCCTGCTGCGAAGGGGCGGGTTATCTAGGCACATTTTTGGCGCGCCATGCTATTCCATGGTGCGAGGTGCGTATCGATAAAGGCGAAACGGTTCCCGGCAACGTGGACGCCTACAGCGGCGTGGTGTTAATGGGTGGCCCCATGAGTGTCAATGATGATTTGCCATGGATTCCGCCTCTATTGTCTTTAATTCGTCAGGCGGTTGCACAAGATGTGCCCTTGCTCGGCCATTGTTTGGGCGGCCAACTGATGAGCAAAGCCTTAGGTGGCGTGGTGAGCGTCAATCCCGTCAAAGAGATTGGCTGGGGGCGGGTAAAGGTGGCCAATCAGCCTGAGGCGCAGCCGTGGTTTGGCGCATTGACGGAATTTAATTGCTTTCATTGGCATGGCGAGACATTTACCATTCCGCCCGGGGCTACCCATGTGTTATCCAGCCCCTATTGCGCCAATCAGGCCTATGTCATGGGCAAGCATATAGGCTTGCAGTGCCACATTGAAATGACCCCCGAGATGGTCCAGATTTGGACAGAACAATGGCAGCGTGATTTAGAAGCCTCGGCGAACAGCCCAGCGGTACAATCGGCGGCAACCATGTTGGCACATGTGCATGAAGATTGTGCGCAGTTGCACGCAGTCGCTGACCAAATATACACACACTGGATTGCAGGATTAGCACAGGCCGCCTAAACAAACGCAAGTAACGCTAAGCGAGGCTGTGTGCGGCTACCCAGCATGCTTTTCAGGGTCGGTCGCTGTTAACTTATGCAGTGCATAGCGCCGTTGTTTGTAGCGGTTATACTGCCATAAATACTGTGACGGACAAGCCGCTACCTGTTGTTCAATGGCCCGATTTAATAATGCAGGCGTCCTAATATCATCAACTTTGGTTAAATGCAGATGGTAGCCTTGTCCGTCTGCCAGCCGCTCGCCAAAGGCCATAATCACAGTGGCCCCAGATTTAGTCGCCAGTTTGCTGGCCAAGCCCATGGTGTAAGCGGGTTTGCCAAAAAAATCCGCCCATTCACCCTCGCCCTGTCGCGGAATCTGGTCTGGCAAGATGCCAATCGCCTCACCCCGCTTAAGTGCTTGCAACAGCATTTTTTTTTTTTTTTCATTGGCGGGCGCCAGCATCACCTGGCCTTTTTGCCGACCATGCTGCATCACATTATGCAACCAGCTCAATTTAGGGGGGCGATATAACACTGTGATGGGGTGCTGGCTGCCATAATACAACGAGGTGATTTCAAAGCAGCCTTGATGCGGCGTTAAGAAAATAATGCCTTTGCCTGCACGTTGTGCGTCTTCAACTGTTGACCAGCCGGAGATGTGTCGTATCAGAGGGAGTAAGCGGTCAAGCGAAGCTCCCCAGATAAAAAATGTTTCGAGCAAAGACTGCCCCGCAGATAGCTTACTTTTTTTGGCGAGATCTAGGGCCGCGGGTGTGCCTTGACACAGCCCGCTCTGCTGTATATTTTCAATAGCGATCCGGTTGCTCTTGGCATCTAACCACCAACTGACGCGCCCCACCAGCTTGCCCGCTGCGTGAATCAGAAAGAGCGGGCATTGAGACAGCAGTGTGCATAAAAACGATAACATGGCGCCTTCTACTTTTCATTTTATCAGCACGTTACACATGCTGATGGAAAGCAATCTGTTAAAATTAAGAGTTAAATGCATATATTATCAAAGCGTTTCTGTTCCTTAACTTCCGATTCTGATTTATTTTGAATTTTAGTCAGCTTAACTCTGAACAACCCGACCTATTTAAAGCGTTGACCAAGCTTAAAATGGACTCGTTTTCGGCCTGGTGGCAACTATCTATCACCTGGTTGGAACCGCCCAATGAAGAAAGAGGCGGCTGGAGTGGGGTTGGTCGCTGGATGATGCCTGGCGAACCGTCAGAACATCGCCTGTTGTATGTTAAGCGGCAACAGAATCATACCCGATTCAGCCTGTGGTCTCCCTGGCATGGCACGCCTACTTTTGCGGTTGAATATCAGATGCTGCGCTATTTGCAGAAAAAAAATATTCTTGTGCCGCATGTGGTGTATGCGGGGGTGAAAGAGAGTGCAGAAGGCAGGCAAGCTATTTTGGTGACGCAGGCATTAGTGGGCTTTATCGACCTAGAACAGTGGATGAAGGATCACACGCTGGCCAGCGCGCCCGAACTGATGTCAGCGGTTGGCCGCGCTATCCGACAATTACATGCTGCAGGCATACAACATCGGGCGTTATATCCCAAACATTTGTTTGTGCGTGCAACAGATGAGGGCTATGAGATTGCATTTATCGATTTGGAAAAAGCGCAGCCCATGTGGTTGCCTGTTTGGCAGCGTTGGCGTGATATCCGTCAATTGATGAGTCGCTTAAAGGGTTATCCGGATTCGGTCAGTGTGCAATTGTTTGATGCCTACGCCAAGTCTGATGCGCAGTGTTACCGGCGCTTAGCCTGGTGGTGGATACGCGCCACGCTCTAACACTTCAATTAATACCGAGAGAGCTATGATCCAATCTTTGTTGATACTGACTTCGAGCAGTACTGGAAACAATATTTTTTGTACCCCTGCCATACGCTATTTGCGTAAACATCTGCCCCATGCACGCATCGAGGTGGTGTCATTGAATGCACTGAGCGCGCAAGTGTTTGCGCACAACCCGGCCATTAATCAGTTATGGGTCGCCAGCAGTGCTCGTCGCGTAAACACTCTGGCAAGGGAGTTTGATGCAGTTTTGGCATTCAATAAAAATGGCCTCAAAAAATGTCCAGTGCAGCATCCGCATTTAGTGCTGGCGCCTATCGATCGCCAAGATATGCATTATGCAGAGCAATTATTGCAGTTTTGTCAGCAGTGGTTAGCCACACAGTGCAACCATGCCATCCCGCTGACAGATGCGGACAGAAGCTATGCCATTTATACCCACCCCCAGCAACCCAACCTGTTAGCTGAGGCTGGAGTGCGTCCTGGAGATACCGTTATTAATATCCATTTGGGGTGTGGCACCACCTTGTTGCATGGTTGGAAGTTTTTTTACGCTAGACGCGCAGACGATAAAAAACTGTGGTCGATAGACGCCTATATTGCCTTAGGGCAATTATTGGTCAACGCTATTCCAGGGGTTAGATTGGTGGTTACGGGCACCAGCAACGAGGCGTTTCTGGCCAAGAAATTTGTGAAAGCTGTGCCACATGCGATTAATCTTGCAGGCAAGACCAGCATTGCCGATATTCGTAAACTGTTAGATCAGTCAGCGTTGTTTATTTCACATGATTGTGGCGTGTTTCATGTGGCCGCGGCTTCACAGGTGCCTATGCTCGGATTGTTTGGCCCGACTAACCATATACTCACTGGCCCATATCCCGCCAGCGTCAATCGGCACCTGATTAAAAAAGCCAGTATGGCGGAGATTCAGCCAGAAGAAGTGTTGCAACAGGCACTCCAGCTTTTAGGGCGCGCGCAGCCGACATGAAGCTCGCCACACTGAACACGCCAGGCCCTGTTGCATATACATTTTCTGTGACTGGTCAGCCAGACTTGCAGGTGGATGCATTGGTGCGTGTGCTCCCTGGCAGACGATGGGTGTTCCGCGGGCATTGGCGCGGTCAAGCCGTATATGCAAAGCTATTTGCTGGGCGGCATGCAGCGCGCTATGCCCAGCGAGATGCAACAGGGGCACGCAATTTGTGCGATCGAGGCATTCGTACCCCGGCTTTGCTCTGGCAGGGGCCACTCATAGACGATGCAATCAGCGTGGAGGCCCTCATATTTGCAGCAGTGCCGCATGCTATCAATGCGGCAGAGCAATACCAGTTGGCTGACCCACAAGCCAGACTCACCAT